>DNBN01000261.1:0-2958 GCA_003491845.1 Porticoccaceae bacterium
TCTCCCTGCTGGATATTAAACTGATCAATCTTATCCCCCCAAGCCATGAAGCAGACTTTCTTGGGATATTGGGCTTCAGTCTCCAGAACATACTCTTGCTTACGCCATTCTCCATTAGCCGATTGCCCAGATTTAACTGGCAATATCTCAATAATTTTTCCTGAAACTTCCAACGTTACCCCCTTCTTTTATTCACAGTGTCATTAATCACGTTTCTGACTGCCTTTTTTAAAGGACACCCCAGGATTCTAGGCACCGATTACACTTTCTGAAAAGTCACCACGATTGCCAAGTCATTGCGGTGGTCTACTTTCGAATGATCCCCATAGATCAAAACTTCGTGCAACAAGAGCCTATCAATTTTGTCATTAAGTTCTTTAAATTGGGTGGCAAATCCTTTTTTCAACCAATGATCTTTATTAACGGATAATGCAAAATAGGCGCCGCCTTGAGCTATCGATAACAAATTTTCGATCGCACTAGGTCCTACATGACCATGTGTAAAGGTTCCTGAAGATATTATTCCCTGATATGTATAATTAACTGTTTTTATTGGCTGAGTAATATCTGCTGTAAAAAGATTTTTATAGATTTTTTTGTTAGATGCTACTTCTAGCATAGCGCTGGAAAGGTCTAGCGCATCAATTGATTTAATACCTAATTTCAGTAGAGCCTGCCCTGCCAAACCGGTTCCTGCACCGACGTCAAGAACCGGTCCAATGCCGCCAATTTGAACAAATATTTCAGCAACTTTTTGCGGTAAAACATAATCCATTTGATCAGCGAACTCAGACTCATAATCTTTGGCCCATGCAGCATAAAGGTTGCGGTTATCTTGCACTGTTTGCAATGCATATGCTAAATTCAGACTAGGTTTTTTTTTGATCATACGAAATCTTGCGCAATTATTTCAGCAAAAAGCAAGGGTGGCCGTGTTTGCTCTTTCACAAACTGAGTTCTCTGTTGCCATAGATGATAAATTAACACAGTTTTCAATGTTGTGCAGATGGAGAAAATGATGGCTATTTTAAACCGCTTTTCTGAAATGTTTTCAGAAATATCAACTTGGCGGCGTGATCTTCATGCGCATCCAGAGCTACGCTTTGAGGAGTACCGTACGGCAGCTTTCGTGGCCTCCAAGCTTAAAGAATTTGGAGTTAATGAAATAGTGACTGGCTTCGGTGGAACAGGTGTGGTTGGCGTAATCCATGGTCGGATCGACACCTCCGGGCGTTCTATAGGATTTCGTGCCGATATGGATGCCTTGCCTATTCAAGAAGTCAATGATCTGCCGCACGCATCACGCGCACCGGGCAAAATGCACGCTTGCGGTCATGATGGGCATACTTCTATGCTATTAGGTGCTGCAAAATATTTGGCAGAAACTCGCAATTTCGATGGTAAGATTGTATTAGCATTTCAACCTGCTGAAGAGGGTGGTGGTGGCGCACGTGCAATGATCAACGCTGGGCTAATGGAGAAGTGGAACGTCGAAGAAATTTATGGAATGCATAACATGCCAGGACTTCCTGTTGGTGAATTTGCTGTTCGTACAGGTCTGCAAATGGCTTGTCCTGATAAATTTGAAATCATTGTGCGTGGAAAAGGTGGGCATGGCGCCATGCCACATAAATGTGTGGACAGTACATTAGTTGCAGCACAGATCGTAGTGGCGCTCCAATCGATTGAATCTCGCAATATTAACCCCTTGGAAAATGTTGTGGTATCTGTTTGCGGTTTTTGTACCGAAACTGACACTTATAATGTTATACCCAACACAGTTCGTTTGCGTGGAACCGTAAGAACCTTTGCGAAGGATGTTCAGCAGCTTGTGCGCGCCCGTATAGATTTGCTGGCAAAATCTACAGCAGATGGTTACGGCGCTGTGGCGGAAGTAATTCATTTGTCTGGTCCACCACCATTGGTAAATCATGAGCGTGAAGCGGATTTTGCGGCGGAAGTGGCTCTGTCTGTATGTGGCGTAGCCCATCGCGATTTTGAACCATCAATGGGTGGAGAGGACTTTTCAGAGATGTTATTGGAACGGCCTGGAGCCTATTTATTTGTTGGGAATGGCGACAGTGCGGATCTTCATAATCCAACCTATGATTTTAACGATGACGTAATCCCAGTTGGTTGTAGTTGGTTTGTAACTATGGCCGAACGCCGTATGCCATTGTCTTGAGTGTGCTTACGGGCAGTGTCATTGTATAATTGCCTTGAAATGTTGGTTATGGAGTCTGCTAACACAGCTAACTTTTGATAACCTTGAGCGTGCGAGACGCGCGGGGGACAAAACGACTGCCTTTTTATAGTGATATGTCCTGCTCTCACATTTTTTCTGGGAAATATTCTCTGTAATTTTAATTATTCGAAAGCATGTTCCGAAGCGTTGCTATGTGTTGTCTGGATTTTGGAGTACAATCTCAATAAATATTCAGTTGTGGCCAATGGCCTTTAGTTGAACTTGGAAGTTGGTGCAGCGAATGCCAACCGGCAAGCCTTCAGCAGGTGACGTTTGACCGTTCTGCAGCATCTTTAAGTTTGGGTTCAAAGCAGCCCTTCGCTGCAATTTAATTTAATTACCGTTTTAGCCTAACACCTAACGTTGAGATACGGAGCCAAACACCGTGAGCATTGGACCTTGCACCCCAGACCCAAGATCGCCGCAGCACTGGCGACTATTATGGCACTTTTTCAACTGTGATGTGGCAGCGAAATATCTAGTTGAACAGATAGCCCTTACCTAAGCGCAACGCGCCTCTAGAGAAAATGCTGCTACCATTCGAGAAATTTTGAGCCTAGTCTTTTCAGTGTTTCGGTGACAATGAGAATGTATGAATTAGATGTAGCAAATAGCGCATCAGTAGTAATCACAACATCTAAGGATGCCATATGACTGATTATTCGTTCGAATTTACGCATGCAATCACCCGCCGTCCTGCACGCAGTGTTGTT
>DNBN01000261.1:3254-3640 GCA_003491845.1 Porticoccaceae bacterium
ATGGCCTGCGTGCTAAAGATCATGGAACGCCAGATTTTGATCAGATGTTAAAAGATCACGCACATTATGTGGCAACTTTGCGCGAAACAGGTGCAGAAATTATTGAACTTCCTGCACTAGATGAATTTCCTGATGCAGTGTTCGTCGAAGATGATGCTCTTTGTCTCAAAAATTGTGCAATCCTAATGCGTCCGGGTGCAGTGTCCCGCATGGGTGAGGTCGCGATGATAGCACCTGCTATTCGCGCGCAATATGATGATATTTCTGAAATCACTGGTCCGGGATTTATCGAGGGAGGTGATATTTTGACAACCTCTCGCGAAATTTTGATTGGTAAATCGGCAAGAACAGATGCAGCAGGCGTAGAGGAATTGAGGGCGATTGTT
>DNBN01000010.1:0-191 GCA_003491845.1 Porticoccaceae bacterium
TGTTGCTTAGCACCTTTTGCCATCCATTCGTCATGTATCGTTCCCATACTTTCATGACTATCTGCTACACCAAGCCAAAAATAATCATTTGGAAAATCTTCACTATTGTTAATAGTAGGTGTCATTACCCATGCTGTGTACTTAGAGCTAATATTTTCGTCTGCCCAAACATCCCAATCAGCAGCAACCTT
>DNBN01000010.1:452-1792 GCA_003491845.1 Porticoccaceae bacterium
CAGCAGCAACCTTCTTAAGATCATCTAATCCTTTGCCTTTGTTATAGTCACAAAAAATACCTTCAAGAGCTGCATACTGTGGCTCTCCATGATGATCAGCTTGAGCAAACGGTACGATAAATAGCGCCGCTATCAGTGAACTTACAGTTATTAATGTTTTCATAATAATCCCTTTATTTTTATTGAATTAATGGTTACACACTTAGGCTAACACCCTACTCCAAAGAAATTGCGATAGGGTTTACCTATGTACTTATTCATAATAGACAAGAATCAGCAGAATATCTAATCACTTATTTATTGCTCGCAATATAGTGAACGGCATATCTCTGGCCATTTTTAATATTTGGAAGCTATCGAGAATTCGAATATAAGATAAATTTGGACAACTAGTTGGTGGTACTAGATAAAACCGATGCGATCATGGCAGCCACAACAATGTCATCGCTTTTGCATCCTCTTGACAGATCCATCCAAGGGCAGGCAAGACCCTGCAAAATTGGACCAATGGCCTGGCAGCCACCTAATCGTTCTACGAGCTTATACGCACTATTTCCCGATGATAAATCTGGAAATATCAGTACATTAGCCCGCCCCGCAACATCTGATTCGGGGGCTTTTTCTTCAGCAACATCAGGTATTAGTGCAGCGTCTACCTGTAACTCACCACAGACGTTCAGGCTTGGCATAAGGTTCTGCACTTTGGCGGTTGCTTGCCTCACCTTAACAACATCAGGATGCTCTGCAGAACCCAGAGTGGAAAAGGATATTAAGGCAACAGACGGCTTTTGACTTGTTAGTATCTGATGTGTGTTCGCAGAATCAATAGCAATACTGGCTAATTGCTCCGCGGAGGGTTGTGGGTTTACGCCACAGTCACCAAAGGTCATTACTCGGTAATCATGCAGCATCAAGAAACTACTAGACACCAATGTACTTCCCTTAGCTAATCCGATGCCTCTGATCCCCGCACGCACAACCTCAGCGGTTGTAGCTATAGAACCGGCTACACCGCCGTCCACATAGCCAACACTAACTAACAGAGCTGCCAACAGCAGAGGATTTTGCAATTGGTTTTCTGCATCAACACTCGTCCACTGCTTATGAGGATTCAAATTAAGTAACTGTCGTTTAGCAAGGTTATGCCAATGACTGTACTCCGGATGCTCAGTAAAAATTTCACAAGCCTCCGGAAGTCCCTCTTCAGATTTAAGAACTACTGGCTGACAACTACCTTCGTTGATGACCGCCTGGATGGCCTCCTGGACACGGGCATCATTCGACTCTGGAAAAATAATGCGTCTGCACAATCCCTGAGCACTTATGCTGATTGCATCAAG
>DNBN01000010.1:2086-2771 GCA_003491845.1 Porticoccaceae bacterium
ATTTATTGGTAATCTTTGTACTTTTCCAAATAACGAACTGGTTTAGAAAGAGCATCACGTCGAAAAGGATCGCCTAATTCACGTGTACACATAATTTCTATGACTGTCGTTTTACCTTGCTTCATTTGCAATTCAATAGCCTTTGTCAGCGCAGGCCCTACGTCATCGAGCTTATCTACAATAATGCCCTCTGCTCCCATTGCTTTGCCTATCCCTGCCCAACTCTCGCTTACAAGTTCAGCCGCCACAAAACGACGATCATAAAATTCAACCTGGTTCTTTTTCTCAGCACCCCAGTCTCGGTTGTGGAATACCACTGCCGTCACTGGAATATCATGGCGAACAGCAGTCATTATCTCTGACATACTCATACCCCAAGCTCCATCACCCGCATAACAAACCGCAGGACGCTCTGGGCTTGCCGCCTTAGCACCAATAATGGTTGGTAACGCATAGCCACAATTACCAAAACTCATCGGCGCAAAGAAACTACGGGGCTTTTCAAAGCGTAAATAGCTGTGTGCTACTGAGTTAATATTGCCAATGTCGGTTGACACCATAACGTCTTCGGGCATGGCCTTCTCAAGCTCTCTCAGTACCTGCCTCGGGTGAAGCCAGGTACCGTCCTCGCCCTCAGCCTCAGCGATCATATCTAGACTGTAAGGGTCTTGCTCATGAGTCCATT
>DNBN01000244.1:0-18335 GCA_003491845.1 Porticoccaceae bacterium
GCAACGATTTTCCATTGATCAGTCTCTCACTGGTGAAGACTATTTCCAACATATGGCGGATGAAATTCAAACCCAATTTCATGATCGATCTTTGGATATAATTGGCTTTTCCATCGGTGCCTATGTGGCACTAGAGGTTGCTTCGCGATTGGGTGATCAAGTGGGTCAAGTGCATTTGATCTCCGCAGCAGGACCCATTAACAGTAAAGAAATTTTAGATGCTATGGCCGGCGGCATGGTATTCAAGTTGGCCAAGAACCAACCGATGCTATTTTCATGGTTGAGTGGTTTCCAACGCTCAATAGCCGTTCTAGCACCTAAGCTTTTGTTCAAGATGTTGTTTGCCTCCGCACAGGGATCAGATCGAGAATTGGCGCAGTCTGTTGATTTTCAACATGCCATAAGACCATTGTTAACCTCGTGTTTTTCCAACTATGCGAAGGGTTATCAGCGTGATATCAATCAGTATGTGCAATGGTCGGGTAGTTTAAAAACCGCTATTATCGGAGTCAGTCTATGGCATGGTACAGAGGATAATTGGTCTCCCTTTGCTATGGCCACCGAATTGCACCAGCTTGTTGAAGCCAGCCAGCCAGTCAATTCTATGGTGGGGCTCTCCCATTATTCTTGCCTTTATCAGGCAATCCCTAAAATATGCGCTTTACTGGATGTATCTGAGTAGCTAATTCAACTAGCCATCTCGACGACCCTTTATTTTGAGTTATTGAGTCTGTTTGTTATTGCCTATTAATGATAGTCTAGATGCGTCCAGACATGAATTGAGCTCGGTAGGGGAGAGATTCAGGAAATGACTTTAATATCAAAAACAGACCTTTATTTGCGCTCAGTAGTAGCACAGCCACAGGCTAACCAAGCTATGGTTTTTTCTGGGTTACTGGGATTCTTAGGTGCGTTCATTATGTTCGTTGGCGACCTGCTGCTTTACGCTCACTGGGAAGCAGTTCCAGCGATAAATGACGCAGTTCTTGCTCTTTTGCCTGGGCGTAAAGCGGTGCTACTAGCTACTATTAACGACTTGCATGTTTCTGGCTTACTAGGCCCTATAGCAGCGGTTTTTTATTTGTTTGGTGCATGGCATTTGTACATTAAATTAGCTTCTCGATCGCCACTCTGGGCTGGTCTTACGGCTATCTGTTTTGCTTTTAGTATTGTTATCGCGGGTGCTTTTCATGCCTTGTGGGGAATGTTTGGTTTTGTGGTTCAGTTTGCAAATCAGCATGCGGATGAATCCTTGATGTTACTTAATACGGCGTCTAACTACATGGCATTTATCACCGATATGGTGACAATTCCATTGGGCTTGGCTTGCGCGGTTTTGTTAGTTCGAAGTTTTTTGGGCAAAACTGACTACCCCCGTTGGATGTTGGTGTTTAATCCACTGTTATTGTTACTGGTGGGTGGACCTATACTAGATTCGATTGTAGTTGATATGGCTGTGCCCTATGGTGCTTTAACTGTAGGGACTTTCTTTAACGTGGCAATGATGGTGTTTTTTGCTGCCTCCATTCTAAGCCCAATAAGACAAAGTTAGGTCTAGATGACGCGAACAAAGTACAATACCTTTGTCCTTACAACTGCTGTGATATCCGGCCTCCTGTGCTTTGGTACGTTGCTAACTGCTTGGACCTTTTCCTCTAATCTCATGTATCCGTCTTACCAATGCAGCGAAGAACATTTTTTGTATTGTGGTGATCCTACGCAACTGGATCTAGTGTTTAACGATGTGGTTTTCACTTCTGAAGATGGCATTGATTTGAGTGGCTGGTACATACCGTCTAGCCAATCAACCAAGGCTATTATCTTTGTTCACGGTCATGGCGCAGATCGGCATGAAGGTATGCGTTGGTTCACAGCGATGCATAATGCTGGCTTTAATATACTCGCGTTAGATCTGCGCAACAGTGGACAAAGTGAAGGCGAATTTTCATCGATGAGTTATTTTGAAAAACTTGATGTTATCGCTGCAGTGGATTTCTTAAAGGATCAGAAAAGTATAGAGAGAATTGGTATATTCGGTACTTCTATGGGTGCGGCGACCTCCATAATGGCTATGGAGCAAGACACTCGGATCAGTGCCGGTGTGTTTGAAGCGGGCTGGGCAAACCTGCGAGATCTTCTTGGCGAAGTGATATCCCAACATCTAGGTTTGCCTCGATTGCCGCTTTTGCCTATCTCTATATGGCTATTTGAATTGCGCTCTGGTGCTGATATGACTGCCCTTAATCCTGATACTGTTCTGGCTAATATCGCTTCACGGCCGGTATTTATTATTCATTGTGAGGGTGATCAATTAATCAATATTTCTCATGGTGAGAGAAATTTCTCTGCTGCTCAAGAGCCCAAGGAATACTGGCGTTCTCCCTGTGATATGCACGCAAGAGCCTGGCAGTCTGCACCGGATTATATTGAAGCTCGCGTAGCAGGCTACTTTTTGAAGTATTTGTAACTCGCGCGTTGATCAAAAAAACCTTATTTCGTAGCGTAACAAATTTATGTGGCTGCAGGCCCGTCAGTCTAAACATAGCTGCCTATCGGCAAATATTGTTAATTTAAGTGCTCAGCCTATACTAATGAGAGTGGACCTTTTAGTGAAAGGCTATTTTTAATGTCATTTAATAGAGGTAAAGATGTCAACAAACGCAACTGTGTACCGCAACCCATTGATCATTTTACTGGCGACATTGTCATTGCAAGTGTCGGCGGTCACCTCAGGTGATTCTCAGCAACCTAATATCGTGTTGGTAGTGATGGACAACTTTGGCTATGGTGAAATCGGGGTATACGGTGGTGGCGTTGTTCGAGGTGCTCCCACGCCTAATATCGATAGCATTGGACAGCAGGGATTTCAATCTACCAACTTTAATGTTGAGGCGGAGTGCACGCCCTCGCGCTCAGCACTGATGACAGGCCGCTATGGTATTCGAACCCGACAGCGTCCCGAGGGTTCGCCGCGAGGGATTTGGTACGGTCTGACATCGTGGGAAATTACATTGGCAGAAATGCTCTCCAATGCAGGTTATGCTACTGGTATGTTTGGTAAGTGGCATTTGGGTGATGCTGAGGGTCGCTACCCTACCGATCAGGGCTTTGATGAGTGGTATGGTATTCCTAATTCTTCTGATCAAGCATTCTGGCCGGATAGTGACAGTTTTCAGGCTGACTCGGGCGTAGAATTTGCTCGTGTGATGACCGCTGTACGCGGCGAAAAGCCACAAAAGAAAGAAGTCTATGGTCGTGCAAAACGCGCCACTATTGACCGTGAAATTACTGACCATGCGCTGGACTTTATCGCACGCAAAGCCAATGCCAAGCAGCCATTTTTCGCCTACGTCCCCTATACTCAAACTCATGAGCCGGTGGATGCTCACCCTGATTATAAAGGCTCTACTGGTAATGGTAGTTTTGCTGATGTATTGGCCCAGACCGATGCTTATGTGGGCGAATTATTATCTATCGTCGATGAGTTGGGTTTAACGCAAGAGACTATCTTTATTTTTACCTCAGATAATGGTCGCGAAGGTATTAAACGGTCCTTTGGTTCCACTGGTCCGTGGCGTGGAACCATGTTTTCGCCCTATGAAGGCTCCCTGCGCGTCCCTTTTCTTATTCGTTACTCAGGCCATATACCCGCTGGACAAGTGTCAAATGACATTGTTCACTTGATCGACATATTTCCCACTCTAGCGTCTTTCGTTGGAGGTGAAATTCCCACTGATCGAGTCTTAGATGGTGTTGATCAGAGTGGATTTTTTACTGCAAAACAATCTACGTCTCTCAGAGAATCGGTTGTTATCTACATTGGCAATGATCTCTTTGGGGTTAAATGGCGCAATTGGAAAATGTTGCTTAAAGACATTGATGAAAAAAGTTACGCGATTAAAAACTTAGCTTATCCTTCGTTTTATAATCTTATTGTGGATCCAAAAGAGGAGGAGCCCGAAAAATTCTATCTTGATGATACCTGGGTAGAGACGCCCTTATATCAGGTTATGGAAGAGCATTTGATATCCATTGAAAAAGATGCAGGATCGCCCGGCGATTAGTTATGAGTTGGGGGAGCTTATGAACTTTATTTTACCTGTCGACCTATTGTCGGGGTAGAGTCGTAGCCGACAGCCCTCTAAATCTGCAATAGTGTTCTTGCAGCGGCATAAGGAAAGAACATGATTGTTAAAAAATTAAGAGATAAAAATGGTTGGACTTAGGAAGAGCTAGCCGAGTGTTGTAATTTAAATGTGAGAACTATTCAGCGTGTTGAGAGTGGGCAGAACGCCAGCCTTGAAACTTACAAAGCCTTGCCTCTGTATTTGAAGTTGATATTTCAACATTAACAGAGGAAATTACCGTGATAGATAAAAAATTACAGAGTTGGAAGGTTTTACCTTGGTGGCTCAGGGTTAATATGCTTGGTATTCGTAAAAAGCGAACTGTTCTTTGGTGCGAATTCATTATGATATTTACTGGCTTTACCTACGGCATACTTTTACAGGATTCTTCAACCGCAGCCATTATGTTTTTTGGAGTATACGTTACCAGCTGGTTGGTTAAATATGGCGACAAACATCATGTTTGGTAAACCCTGCAGCAAGTTAAGACTGATATAAGTTAAAAAGCCCGCTAGTTGCGGGCTTTTTAATATTAAGACGACGACAAGTATTAGTGCCTAAAATGACGCATGCCTGTAAACACCATAGCCATGCCATGCTCGTCGGCTGCAGCGATCACCTCATCGTCACGCATAGAGCCACCAGGCTGAATAATACAGCTAATCCCAGCGTGGCCCGCACTGTCGATGCCATCACGGAACGGGAAAAATGCGTCGGATGCCATTACCGCACCCTTAACGTCCAGACCGGCGTGCTCGGCTTTGATGCCGGCGATTCGCGCACTGTTAATACGGCTCATTTGACCTGCACCTACACCGATTGTCTGGTTGTTTTTGGCGTAAATAATAGCATTGGACTTAACCATTTTGGCTACCTTCCAGGCAAATAGCATATCTCTCATTTCAATGGCAGTGGGAACTCTTTTGGATACTACTTTGAGATCTTCCTCGGTAACCATGCCGTTATCACGATCTTGAATGAGCAGGCCACCGTTGACACGTTTATAGTCAACGTCCTGCGGACGCTGGTAGCCCCAAGTACCACACTCTAGTAACCTAATGTTTTTCTTTCCAGCAACAATGGCCAAAGCATCTGCTGACACTGAGGGAGCAACAATGACTTCGACAAATTGCTTTTCACAAATAGCTTCAGCGGTTTGAGCATCTAGCTCACGGTTGAAGGCGATAATGCCGCCAAATGCAGATTCAGGGTCTGTAGCAAACGCTAAGTCATAGGCAGTTCCAATATCAACCGCGACTGAAACACCGCAGGGGTTGGCGTGCTTAACAATAACGCAGGCCGGTTGATCAAACTGTTTAACGCATTCAAGAGCCGCATCAGTATCGGCGATATTATTGAACGAAAGCTCTTTGCCTTGCAGTTGTTTTGCAGTAGCTACACTGGCTTCGGTAGGGTTAGCCTCGGTATAAAAAGCTGCCTTTTGATGAGGATTCTCGCCATAACGCATGTCTTGAGTCTTGAAATATTGCACGTTGAACGTATCAGAAAAATTACGTGCAGTATTGTCTGTATTACGAGCACCAAAGTGATTGGCAATCATTCCGTCATAGCCAGCAGTATGCTCAAAGGCTTTAACCATGAGCGCATAACGCGTACCATAATCAAGTTGCCCTTTATTGGCCTGCATCTGTTCAATGACCATCGCATAGTCAGTATTGTTAACCACAATTGCGACATCTTTATGATTTTTTGCCGCTGAGCGAACCATGGTTGGGCCGCCAATATCAATATTTTCAATGGCGTTAGGCAGTGTGCAATTAGGGTCTGCAACAGTCGCTGCAAAAGGATAGAGATTAACGATTACCATATCTATAGGTTTAATCGAATGTTCTGCCATGATTGCATCATCGGTGCCGCGACGACCTAAAATGCCGCCATGCACTTTGGGATGTAATGTTTTTACGCGGCCATCCATCATTTCTGGAAAACCAGTGTAATCGGATACTTCTGTAACCTTAATGTTGTTCTCTTGAAGTAGGCGAAAAGTTCCACCGGTGGAAAGTAGCTCCACGCCCATTGTGGATAAAGCCCGTGCAAAGTCAATAATGCCGTTTTTATCAGATACGCTAATCAGTGCGCGTGAAACTTTTTTTAGATCGCTCATGAAGTCCTCAGATGGTTACAAAAGATCATATTGTTTTAGTTTTTTGCGCAGCGTACCTCGATTTAGGCCAAGTATTTCAGCTGCTTTACTTTGATTGTTATTGGTATATGCCAACACCGCAATTAGCAGTGGGGTTTCTACTTCGGTCATAACTAAGTCGTAGAGATTGACCGTAGTTTGGCCTCCGAGATTATCAAAATAGC
The DNA here is from genome assembly GCA_003491845.1 of Porticoccaceae bacterium. Lineage (GTDB taxonomy): Bacteria > Pseudomonadota > Gammaproteobacteria > Pseudomonadales > Porticoccaceae > HTCC2207. Next base: position 6,456 of record DNBN01000244.1, read on the forward strand.
GATCCATAGCAGTGGCGACGCTTAGGCGCAGAGATTGCTGAGTATCGGTGATAGGTGTTCTTGGATCTAAACCATATTCATCATTAATGGCTTGATTGATTTTTTGTAGTTCCAGTGATTTCTCAGTAGTCATGCAACTTTTTCCTCAGATCCATAATTGAGGAAAAAGTCCTGTAGCAATTGCCTCTGTCGTTCAGTGGTCTCAAGGGCATTGAACACCTTGGTAAAGTTTCTGCCACCAACAAGCGGGTTGATGTACCAACCTATGTGTTTGCGGGATATGCGCAACCCGCCAGCTTCACCATAAAACTCATGCAGTGCCAAAAGGTGCCCAGACATGATTCGCGAACACTCTTCCATGCTGGGTGGCGCTAGCGGCTGACCATATTTTAGAAAATGATTTATTTGGTTGAATATCCACGGGTTACCTTGAGCTGCTCTACCAATCATAACCGCCGCCGCACCGGTGTGTTTGAGTACTTCTGTCGCTTTTCTAGGGTCAGTAATATCGCCATTAGCAAAAACAGGGATAGATATATTCTGTACTACCTCTGCAATGGTGTCATATTCTACCTCACCAACAAAACGACATGCTTTTGTACGGCCGTGAACAGCTAATGCTGCTATGCCGGCATCTTCGGCAATCTTTGCAATATCCACAGCGTTACGATTTTGTGTATCCCATCCAGTTCTTATTTTCAGAGTTACAGGGACATCTACAGCATTTACTGTTGCGGTTAGGATATCTTTTACCAGTTCTGGGTGTTGCAGAAGGGCCGAACCAGCCGCACGCTTACAGACCTTTTTCGCGGGACAGCCCATATTGATGTCAATTATTTCTGCGCCCAGTTGAGCATTAAAACGAGCTGCATCTGCCATCATTTGTGGATCATAACCCGCAATTTGCACTGATCTAGGTGCCGGCTCATCCCCAAATTGTACCCGCTGACGGGACTTTCGTGTGTCCCACGTATTAGGGTTGGCGGCAACCATTTCTGAGACCACTAAACCAGCGCCCATTTTTCTGCACAGTTGGCGAAAAGGCAAGTCGGTTACTCCCGCCATAGGTGCAAGTACAGTCTGGCTTTTAATCTGGTATGGACCGATGCTAAACACGTTAATCTCTAATACAGTGATAGAAAGATTGCGTATGATACCTTGTCATGGATTGATTAAAAAGTGATCAATTGATAATTGTTTTAGTTGTCATAGAATCTGCGATGATTGGTGTTTAAAACGCGATTAATAGCGGTAGTGTTTCTATAGGTCGGTTTTTCGCGCACTCAGCTGTGCCCACTCTGATTCGATGATGGGGGTAAAGAAGGTAAAGTCGCTGATGTAGGGTGTTATCACAGCATCAATCTGATTATCCAAAAGACCTGCTAAGCATAAGAGTCCGCAAGGTCTGGTTACGGCGCATAGTTTTGGCGCTAATTGAATTAGAGGTGCGGCTAAAATATTAGCAACAACAACATCCGCTGTTAATGTATGCGGCAATTCCTCTGGTAGAAAGGTTTGTAGTCGCTCATCAGCTACATTGTTACGTAGCGCATTATCTCGACTTGCCAGCAGAGCTTGTGGGTCATTGTCCACTGCAATAACGTGTTTGGCACCTAGAAGTAAGGCCGCAATACCCAATATGCCGGAGCCACAGCCATAATCAATCACAGTTTTACCGCTTAGATCTTGAGCGTCGAGCCACTTTAGACAGAGATACGTTGTTGGATGGCTGCCGGTACCAAAAGCAAGACCCGGGTCGAGGCTTAAATTAACGGCATTTGGGTCTGGTGGTTCTATCCAGCTGGGGCATATCCACAAGCGTTGACCGCATTGAAGTGGCTGAAAATGTTGTTTCCATTCTTGAGACCAGTCTTTGTCTTCAAGTTGTTCCCATCGCTTAGATATTGCAGTGGGTAAATGACTAATTAATTGCGCATCAATAGACTCTGTATCGGTATTTGAGGGAAATAGTGCCGTCATGACACAGGCATCCCACAGAGGTGTTTCTCCGACAGCTGGTTCTAAAATAGGTTGATCTGCAGCATCCTGAAGAGTTACAGAAAGAGCACCAAGCGCTAATGCCGCTGCCTCAGCATCGGTACTAAGTTCAGGAGAGCAGTCTATGATGAGCTGGATCCATTGCATGCTTACATTACTATCCCAGAGGTCATCGTTCTTAGGCTTACAGTTCGCCTATAAACCAAGTTTTTTCTCAAGATAATGAATATTAACACCACCTTTTTTAAAAGCATCGTCTCTGACTAAATCTTCATGCAGAGGGATATTGGTTTTTATACCATCGATAACCATTTCATCTAGAGCGATACGCATGCGGGACAAAGCAGTTTGTCGGTCGCGACCATAAGTAATTACTTTGCCGATCAAGGAATCATAATTTGGTGGCACACGATAGCCGTTATAAATATGAGAATCGACACGAATACCATTGCCTCCAGGTGCATGATAAGCCTCAATGGTACCAGGTTGAGGCATGAAGGTGACTGGATCTTCAGCATTAATTCGGCATTCAAACGCATGGCCATGGAAAGTAATATCATCTTGGGTGAACCCTAGCGGGCGCCCACTGGCAATCCGTAGCTGTTCTTTTACGATGTCCACGCCGGTGATCATTTCTGATACAGGGTGCTCTACCTGAACGCGAGTATTCATCTCAATAAAGTAAAAGTTTCCATCTTCATAGAGAAATTCAAAGGTCCCTGCGCCACGGTAATTGATTTGAATACAGGCATTTACACAGCTGGTAAATACTGCTTGCCTGGCTTCTTCTGGAATTCCTGGGGCAGGCGCTTCTTCTAGTACTTTTTGATGGCGTCGCTGAAGTGAGCAGTCTCTATCACCTAAATGTATTGCGTGGCCTTGACCGTCAGCAAGAATCTGTACTTCTACGTGACGCGGGTTCTGTAAGAATTTTTCCATGTAAACTGTGCCATCACCAAAGGCTGCTGCTGCTTCGGTTTTGGTAATACTAATGGCGTTAATTAATCCCTCTTCGCTCTCTACAACACGCATGCCGCGACCACCACCACCAGCGGCTGCTTTGATAATTACGGGGTAACCAATTTTTGTTGCAATTTGACGCAGCTGACTTTCGTTGCTGGTTAGAGGCCCGTCAGAACCAGGAACCGTGGGAACACCGGCCAATTTCATAGCTCTGATAGCGGCAACTTTATCACCCATAATTCTTATCGTGTCAGCCTTTGGTCCTATAAAAACAAAACCGCTATTTTCTACTTGATCAGCAAAATCGGCATTCTCAGCTAAAAACCCATATCCTGGATGAACGCCAGTCGCACCGGTTATTTCCATGGCACTGATAATGGCGGGAACGTTCAGATAGCTCTGCGGCGAGGGGTTTGGCCCAATACATATTGCTTCATCGGCAAGCTTGACATGCTTCAACGCGGCGTCCACCTTGGAGTGCACCGCTACGGTTTTTATATCGAGCTCTTTACAGGCTCGAAGTATTCTGAGAGCTATTTCACCACGATTGGCGATAAGTACTTTATCCAACATGTTTTGGGTTCCGGGCGCGATTAAAGAATAGTAAATAGCGGTTGATCGAATTCTATCGGTTCGCCATCTTCTACTAAAATGGCTCCGATAATACCGCTTTTGTCAGCCTCAATTTGATTCATCATTTTCATCGCCTCAATAATGCAGAGAACGTCGCCTACTGAAACTGTTTGGCCTACACTAACAAATGCTGGGGATCCGGGTGCGGGGGACGCATAAAAGCTACCCACCATCGGTGAGGTCACGTTGTGACCTTGAACAGTCTGCTCAGTCTCTTGTACTGGAGCAGTTGCAGGTGCTGCCATTAGTGGCGCTGCTGGGGGTAGTGCCACCGGTGGTTGAGCGGCATAAGCTATAGCGGGGCCTCCACGGCTAATGCGCACTGAGTCTTCGCCTTCGGTAATCTCAAGTTCATTGATGTTTGATTCTTCTAGTAGCTCAATAAGCTTTTTTACTTTGCGGATATCCATTTAAGTCTCTCAATCGGAATTAATTATTTTAGTATATTTAGGGCCGCGCGGAGGGCCAGCTCGTAACTCGTAACACCAAAGCCACCTATAACACCTTCGGCGATATCAGAGAAATAGGAAAATTGTCTAAATTCCTCTCGTGCATGTACGTTGGACAGGTGTACTTCTATAAAGGGAATGTTGACCCCAAGTAACGCATCTCGTAGCGCAATACTGGTGTGTGTAAATGCGCCTGGGTTAAAGATAATAAGGCGAACATTGTCTGCCGACGCACCATGAATACTTTGAATTAGTTCATGTTCTGCATTACTTTGGTAGGTGCTGAGCTGATGGCCATGTGACTTTGCTAGGGTAATCATTTGCTGATCAATGTTAGTCAACGATTCAGATCCATAAACCTGTGGCTCACGCGTACCGAGCAAATTGAGATTTGGGCCGTGTAAGAGCAGTAGCTTCGCCATATCAAAACACCGGATGTTAAACAGACAAGCGTGAAGTCTGCACTAATTTTGCGGGTCTGTCTATTTTTCGAGTTAAAAATTGTATTTTCGGCGAACTTAAAGGAAATTAACCTTATTTTTATGCTATTTTACCGATATTTAATTTTCTTGGCTGACGTTAAAGCGACGTTTGCAACATTTAGATGCAGAATGGGAGCGAAATTTAGTTTTTTTAAGTAAAGTTGACTAAATTCGATAAACTTCGGCAATCATGAAGCTATTTTCTGCAGTTTTACCATTATTGTATAGAAATGGCGCTAAGAACAATATTTTCTGTTAAAATTTGCGGTAGCACTTCAGGATCACCTGAGCCTGCTGGATAGGCGAGGTAAAGCGGCACACCGCTGCGTTGAAACTGATTGAGTAGTAGTGTGATTTTAGGGTCGTTGTTAGTCCAGTCGCCCTTGAGGTAGATCACCTGGTTATCGCTGAGGGCTTGATAAAAATTATCGGTAAAGGCAACACGCTCATTAGCCAGACAAGTGATACACCAGTCAGCGGTGAGGTTAATAAATACTGGCTGTTGGATCTTACGAAGCTCTGCGAGCCTTTCTGGAGAGTAGGGTTCCCAGCGCACTGGTTCGTTATCTTTTGAAATAGATAGCACTGGTGCTGCCATGGCACCTACAAGACACAGAGCCGCGAATGCGTTGGTCCAAGTTACATCTGTCATTTTTTTGTCGGCCTTTTGACGCAGTTTTGTCAGCCACAGAGACATCGCTATGAGAATTAAACCAAGTACCACTACTGCAAGCACATCTACGCTAGTTTGACGTCCAACCACCCACAATAACCAAACTGCGGTCATATAAAGCGGAAACGCCAAAAATTGCTTGAAAGTATCCATCCATAAACCAGGTTTGGGAAGTTTTTCGCTTAAACTAGGGATCCATGTAAGCAGAACAAATGGTAGCGCCATACCCAGCCCTAGGCAGGCAAAAACGAGCAACGCTATGAACGTAGGTTGAGAGATAGCGAAACCCAATGCGGGGCCCATAAAGGGAGCTGTGCAGGGGCTTGCAACGGTAGTTGCTAAAACACCGGTCATAAAAGAGGAGGATAATCCGTCGTTTTGCTGATTGTTTTGTCCGATAGACATCAAACTAGTCCCAATTTCTAGATATCCAGAAAAAGCTAATCCCATGATAAAGAACAGATAAATAAGCACCGTGACAAAGATCGGAGACTGCAGTTGAAATCCCCAGCCAATGGCTTCTCCAGCAGCACGCAAACTTAGCATAGCAGCGGCGATAGCAACAAAACTTGCAATAACACCAATAGCATAAGCAAAACCATGCGCCTGTTTTTGTTTTTGTGTTTGGTGTGTCATACCAAAGCTCATGGCTTTGATCGATAGTAGCGGAAACACACAGGGCATTAGATTTAGGATCATACCGCCGACCAAGGCAAAGCCCAGGACCCAGAGTAGAGACAGTTGAGCATCTTGTTGACTTGGCGCCATTGCGGCTAGTGCCGCGGTGGAAGGCGAGTCGCTTATCTTGATATTGTTGGTTGTAAGGTCAATGGTTAACCATTGTTTGTAGGGTGGATAACAGAGTCCGGCATCGGCACACCCCTGTGACTCTATCTCAAGCTCCATAGTGGTTTGGGTTGACTTAAATGGCAATTCTATGAAGGTTTGTAAATAATAAACCTCTAATTCTTGCTCAAAAAAATCATCGTATTTTAAAATACCTTTATCAAATTTAGGTGCCTGCAGCTGTGTTGTGGCGTCTACTGCATTGAACTTAAACCGATCGCGGTAAAGATAATAATTAGGTTCAATAGTCCAATCTAACACCAGTTTATCATTCTGTATCGCTACAGATACCTGATATACCTGCTCCACTGGAAGAAAAGTAGTGGAGGAGATCAGCAGCGATGACGAATCAGTTTTTGAACTGCTCGTGAAATCATTCTGACTATGGCTGTCTAATGATACGAGGGAGATAAACGTAAACAGCAAAGAAAGTAGTCGAATGGTCATCTGGTGTTCCCTAGGGTTTTTCGGTCAGTACTTAGAGGCTTTTTTTCTAGTCTGTGTACGAATTTAATCATCAATTGTATCCTTATTTTAATAAAGACGGTATTTTTCAGCTAATCTTTGCGGTAAGAACAAAAAAATGTGGTTTAAATCACTCACTAATGAATAAAATATTATTAGTTTAAATTATTGCGTTTTAAACCCATGCTATAGTTCTCAGTCATAGTTTGCTAACATATATTTGGAGAAAACGCTTGAAACATGTTTTGTTTGTATTACTAGCAATCCTTAGTGCCATTCCAGTGATTGCTGACAAAGCACCTATGGTGGACAAGTTAGGGCTCAATGTAACTGATGCTTACCTGCGAACCATGCCGCCAGGACAAAGAGTGACTGCTGGATTTTTAACTATAAGCAATAATGGTAATGAGGATTGCCAAATTTTGTCGGCCACATCTCCATTTTCTGAGCGCATTGAATTTCATCAGCATTTGCACGCTAACGGCATGATGCAAATGCGGCCCTTAGCACAGGTTCTGGTGACTGCTGGTAAGACTGTCAAATTCAGTCCTGGAGGTCTTCATCTGATGTTTTTTGATGTCACAAAGCCATTGGTTGAAAATGAGATTCTGCCAATGCGATTACTAACAGATTATTGCGGAACTTATTTGGTAAATCTACAAATAAGAAATTTATTGCAGCGGCCCATGATGGAGCATTGATAATGGCCTTTTTTCCTAACATAAAATCTGCTTGGAAGCGTTTATTCAGTGATACAGGAGCCACATTATCAGAAGAATATGTTGGAGAAAATGCACCTAAAGTGGTTCGTTTTGGTTTATATTCTGTGGTTATTATTTTTGTATTTATCACTGTTTTAGGCATATATTGGAGCTCTGAGCCAACTGAATTTAATGTTATTGAAAATGGCAATGCTCACAGCAAACAATTGGTTGGAGCCACGACAACCAGCACATTAATAAAGGTTGTCGAGGTATTGTTGAATAAACCTGGCGGCTATTTGAGTAATGACATATTGCCTCCTGGCGTATGGATGGACAATCTGCCTAGCTGGGAATATGGCGTACTTATTCAAGTTAGAGATCTGAGCAAAGCCATGCGAGAATCTTTCAGTCGTTCTCAATCGCAGTCCACAGAGGACTACGATCTCTCTTTGGCTGAACCGCGCTTTAATGTCGATCACCAAAGCTGGGCAGTTCCATGGCCGGAGCGAGAATACAGTGACGGACGAGACTATTTAGACAATTATTTAACGCGCTTAAAAGACCAAGAAACCTATGATGCTCAGTTTTATGCCCGTGCTGATAATTTAAGGTATTGGCTAGGTACGGTTGAAAAGCGCTTGGGAAGTCTTTCACAGCGGCTCTCTGCGAGTGTTGGCCAACGTCGGATAAATACGGATTTAGCAGGCTCTGATGGTGCTTTGCAGTCGACTTACACGCCAAAAGAACTTATTGTCAAAACCAGCTGGTGGCAAATAGATAATGTTTTCTATGAGGCGCGCGGCACAGCCTGGGCTCTGGTGCATTTCCTTAACGCTATAGAGGTGGATTACGGTAATGTACTGGCAAAGAAAAACGCATTGGCAAGCGTTCAACAAATTATTCGTGAATTAGAGATGACTCAACAACCAATACGCACTCCTATGATTGTAAATGGTGAAGGCTTTGGACTGCTTGCCAATCATTCGTTGGTAATGGCTTCTTATATCAGCCGCGCCAATGCGGCGATTATTGATTTGCGAGAATTACTATCTAAAGGCTAGTTAGACGAACCCGCCAAGTGTTTTACGATACCGTCTTGGGTAGCCAAAAAAAGAACATCAGCTGGTTTAAGGGCAAATAAACCATTGGTAACAACACCAGTGATTTGATTGATTTTTTCTTCTAGAGCACAGGCCGAAGCGATGGGATACAGGTGATGTACGTCAAGAATTAAATTACCGTTATCGGTTATCACATTCTCACGCCAGACGGGATCACCACCTAGTTTGACCAGTTCACGAGCCACGTAACTTCTCGCCATAGGAATGACTTCAACAGGTAGAGGGAACTTTCCTAGGTGGCTGACCCATTTGCTTTCATCGGCGATACAAATAAATTCATTGGCAACAGCGGTAACAATCTTTTCTCGCGTCAAGGCAGCACCGCCGCCTTTAATAAGTTCTAAATGCGCGTTGGCCTCGTCAGCACCGTCTACATATATAGTTACTTCTGAGACTGCATTTAGTTCAAACACACTGATGCCATGGTCACGTAAGCGCGTAGCTGAGTCTTCAGAGCTAGCGACGGTACCTAAAAACAGATGTTTATGATTGGCAAGTAAGTCAATAAAACAGTTGGCGGTAGAGCCAGTACCTATGCCTAGAACGCTGTCAGAATCTAGTTTGGCCAATGTATAATCCAAGGCAGCCTGGGCTACTGCTTGTTTGAGTTGGTTCTGATCCATGTGTAATTCCAATTTGCTATAATGATCGCGGATTCAGATTATACGATGAATACCTAACTAAGTCAGATTCATCAGGGCGACTATGTGAAAAACCTTGAATAATTGGCCAAAGAAACTGGCGTAACCGTTAATATCAACTTACCATTGCTGACTAGACCAAGGGTGGAACACCAATGCCGCAGACGTATGTAAAAAAAATTCTTGATGCTCGAATCTATGATTTGGCCTTAGAGACCCCTGTGGACAGAGCACCCATCCTATCTCAGCGCTTGGGTAATCAAGTGTTGTTAAAGCGGGAAGATTTACAGCCAGTTTTTTCTTTTAAATTACGTGGTGCGTACAATAAATTACGCCAGCTTTCTGTCTCACAATTGGCCGCGGGAGTGATTGCAGCCTCTGCTGGAAATCATGCTCAAGGTCTTGCATTGGCGGCCCAAAAGATGGGTGTAAAAGCGACTATTGTGATGCCCAAGACAACGCCGTTAATTAAAGTTGATGCCGTGCGAGGGTGGGGCGCCAAGGTGGTTTTGCATGGCGATAATTACGATACAGCCGCGGCTCACGCAAATGTGTTGATTGCCCAGGAAGGTTTGACATACATACACCCTTTTGATGATCCAGATATTATTGCAGGTCAAGGGACTGTGGGTATGGAAATTTTACGACAGTTGCCAGGTGATTTAGATGCGATTTTTATTGCTGTTGGCGGTGGTGGACTCTGTGCTGGCGTTGCAGCTTATGTGAAGTATGTGCGTCCCGAGGTCAAAATTATTGCAGTAGAGTCTGATGATGCAGCATGTTTGGATGCCGCCATGAGAGCAGGTGAGCCCGTTCGATTAAAAGAAGTGGGTATTTTTGCAGATGGCACTGCTGTTGCTCAAATTGGTACAGAAACCTTTCGCATTTTAAAAGATTTGGTGGATGAGGTTATCACTGTTAGTACCGATGAAATATGTGCCGCTATTAAGGATGTATACAATGATAGCCGCGCAATTTGCGAACCTTCCGGTGCTATGGGTGTAGCTGGGCTGAAAAAATATGTGGAGCAGCATGCCGTTGTGGGACAAACATTATTAGCAATACAATGTGGAGCAAATATTGACTTTGACCGTTTGCGCTATATTTCAGAGCGTACCGAGATAGGTGAAAAGCGCGAGGCTATTTTGGCAGTCGCTTTGGATGAAAAGCCAGGTAGTTTCAAAACTTTTTGTCAAGCACTAGGTCGTCGAACCATCTCAGAATTTAACTACCGGTATAGTGACGTTAGTCAGGCACAAATTTTTGTAGGAGTTAAAATAAGCTCAGAGGATGATCGAGATCAGTTAGTGGCTGAGTTGACTCAAGATGGCTATCAGGTTGCTGATATGACTGATAGTGAAGTGGCTAAATCTCACATTCGTCATATGGTTGGCGGTCGTTCTCCTCAGGTGGGTGAGGAGCAAGTTTTTCGTTTTGAGTTTCCTGAGCGCCCCGGTGCTTTGTTCGACTTTTTAGTGCAGTTGGGCAATGATCTTAATATTTCTATGTTCCATTACCGTAACCATGGTTCGGCATTTGGCAAAGTCTTGGTAGGCTTTCAGGCATCGAAGAAAGATGGACTAGAGGTGAAAGGCTTCTTGGATAAACTTGGTTATCGTTTCGAAGATGAGACAGATAACCAAGCCTATCGCTTTTTTTTGGGCAGTTAAGCGCCATCAACTTATAATTCAGTGGCTCACAGTAAGTCTGAAATCTTGCGGATCTGAATTGCCTCAAATCCAGACCCAGCAAGTGCATCAGAGATAACAACCACGGGATCCTCAGCAGAAAAGTCATTTCTTTTCAGCATTATATGCGCAGCCGCTGCAAGTGTTTTTTCTGGGTCCTCGCTAAACTCAATGTGATAACTAAGTACGTTACGATTGAGCATAAGCTGCCGCATAGTGCGGTGATTATTGGTAAAAGCACAAATAATCGATTCTTGGGGGTGGCAATTGGTCACACGATTAGCCATTCGCCCACGTTGGGTGGGCACAATAATCGCTTTAGCGGAAATAGATTCAGCCAAATTAACGGCGGCTTTGGCTATTTGTTGCTTATCTTCCTTGATGACCAAGTTGTCGGTAAACAAAAGGCCACGACTGCTTTCAGTCGAACGAGCGATTCGATCGAGGATTTCTACACACTTTACCGGATACTTGCCTATCGTAGTTTCTCCTGAAAGCATAATAGCGTCTGATTCTTCGTAGACAGCATTGGCAACATCAGTTACCTCGGCTCGGGTTGGTATTGGGTTTTCAATCATTGATTCAAGCATATGAGTGGCGACAATTGCACGCTTACCCATTTCTGCACAGGTGCGGATAATACGCCTTTGAATACGGGGTAAAACTTCTAAAGGCACTTCGACACCTAGATCCCCTCGGGCAACCATAATTCCATCAGCTGCCTCGATAATCTCAACCATATTAGTGATTGCTTCTTGATCTTCAAGTTTGGCTACGATTTTGATTTTTTCGGCGCGCTCGCCAAGTAGTTCTTTTAGTTGATGGATGTCATTGGCTTCTCTAACGAATGAAAGTGCAATAAAGTCGACTCCTTGGGTCATGCCGAATTCTATATCCCGCCGATCTTTTTCGGTGATTGCAGGTAAATTGACCCTGATCCCTGGAAGGTTGACATGTCGTTTACTTTTGAGCAGGCCACCATCAATGACCTTAACTTGCATAACACGCGCTTGTTTTTCGAGTACTTCTAGGTTGATCAGACCATTGTCTACAGTGATAGTATCGCCAACATCTACATCGTTAATAAGATCATCATAGTTGATTTGTATTGATGACTCTTCGACATTCTCGGCACCACGGGCAACGATAGAAAGAATATCTCCTTCATTGAGGTGTAAGTCATTGGCCATGTCCCCGGTGCGAATTTCAGGCCCCTG
>DNBN01000244.1:18578-18763 GCA_003491845.1 Porticoccaceae bacterium
CGAATTTCAGGCCCCTGAGTATCGAGTAAAATTGCTATTGGATGATCAAGCTTGACATTGAGTTGCTTAATAGACTGAATTATTTTTGAATGAGACTCATGGTCCCCGTGAGACATATTTAGTCTTGCGATATTCATTCCTGCGTGGGCAAGTTTCTCGAGCATATCGATCGATTCAGTGGCTGG
>DNBN01000244.1:19034-19470 GCA_003491845.1 Porticoccaceae bacterium
CCGATAGTACAAATTATCTTGGTTTTGCGCATATTATTTGTTTCTCTGTTGCTATAAGGTTGAGGGTTATATCCCAGCTTTGTCGATCAATAGAGCTGACTTCTTGACAGCTGTGGGCCAGACCAATCAGTTTAGGAGCGTCTCTTTTAGTGGTCTTCATAAAAGCAAGCGTGCGGTCATAATAGCCGCCACCCATGCCAATTCTATTGCCCTCTCGATCAAAGCCTACTAAAGGCATTAAAATGAGATCTAAATCTTTCGGCAGTCTGCAATCTTTATTTGTTATAAAAGGTTCTAAAATATTAAATTTATTGGGTTTTAACTCAGTCTTTTCATTATATTCCGCGAAACAAAGGCTGTTATTAGTGGCCCTATCAATGACAGGTAGATAACAGGTTATATTCAAACTAGAGGCTGCCTGGATTATTCCATGGGG
>DNBN01000195.1 GCA_003491845.1 Porticoccaceae bacterium
TGTCCCGGCATCAATAGGCTTGTACCGGCGCCAATAACGACACCATTAAGAAAATCTCTTCGCGTGATTCCTGTTGTCATGTTGTTCAAGCCTCATTTAGCATTGACATCACTCTTGTTTAAACCTTTTGCTTTTCATGACTGGACACTGTCACAGGATAAAATGCATGTCAATCGACATATAACAGCTTGATTTGGGTGAACAACATCTACTATCGCAGTGTTGATTGCGAGTATTCACAACCTATATAATGTTGTATTCAGGGTCAAACATTACACCTCATCCTATGGACAATCTCATCGGTAAAATTGCCTTAGTCACCGGCGCCAGCAGAGGCTGCGGCAAGGGAATAGCAAAAAGCTTAGCTGAGGCCGGGGCCATGGTTTACATTACTGGGAGGACCATCAGTGAAGGGACCTCAGATTCTGGTCTTCCCGGAACGATTTATCAGACAGCGCGTGAAATTCATGATAGTGGCGGCAAATGTATCGCCCTACAGTGTGACCACAGAGACGATGATCAAGTCCAAGGCGTGTTTAGAACTATTCACCAACGCCACCAGAACATTGATATCCTGGTTAATAATGCCTGGGGTGGATACCAACATTTTACCGACGGTACCGAATTCTGGAATGAAACTGGGTTCTGGGATACTCCCACAGCTCGATGGGATTCAATGTTTCAAAGCGGTGTAAGGGCACATTATGTGGCCAGCTGTTTAGCGGCGTCTGCTATGCTGAAAAAAAAGTGCGGATTAATTGTAAATATCTCATTTTACGCGGCCGAAAGAAACGACCAAGGTGTTGCCTACAGTGCATCAAAAGCAGCTTCTGACCGAATGTCCTCCAGCATGGCATTTGAGCTACGGGAGCATGGTGTCACCGTACTGACTATTTATCCCGGCCTGGTGAGAACAGAATCGGTGTTGGCCGGCACTGATTTTCTCGACTTATCCAACTCAGAATCACCTGAATTTGTCGGCCGTGCTGTGGTGGCCTTAAGTAGGGATAAACTGGTACATCAAAAATCAGGCCGTATTTTGACAACAGCAGAGCTGGCACTAGAGTATGATTTTACTGACAGTGACGGCAGTTGCCCTGCGCCATTTTCATTTCAATAACACCTGCTCACTGATCAATAGACGGATTTAGCGTGCGTGCTTTTACGATATATCTTCTTCAGGCCGCAAGAGTGAGCGAAACTATCAAAGCAACATTGGACGAGCTTGATTTGGAAGAGGGGGTGTGGGCGATTTCAGTAGAAAGAATGAAGATGGGAACAGAGCATAAGATACCCTTGAGTGAGCACTCTATCAAATTGGTTCGTCGCATGGCTGAGGCCAAAATCTGTGATTTTGTATTCCCTAATAGGAATAGAGTGAAGCATCATAAAACAAGAGGCAGATAAATGAATAGCGTTAGTCTGATATTCAACGGTTGAACTTCCTCTCGCTATCTGCTCATCAGAGCAGGATGGCTAATATGTTCTTGGTCAAATTCCTCGCGAATATAATGGAAAAATTTACCTTCGCTAAATAGGCCCTGATAATCCCAGGCATTGGCTGAGGGTTTATACAGGCTCAGACTAGGGGTATTTAGTTAACCTGTTTGGCGACTATGCTCTTATATCTCTTGGTCAGTTTGGATGTTCTAGCCTGATCCTTAATCAATGTGAATAACGGAGAGGCATTGGTCAAAACCGACTTATTGGCTCCAACACGCCTTAGTTGTCTCTTGACATAGGCCATAACGGCGAGTCCTCTGAAGGTTTTGTTTTTCCAGTTGATTTTGGGGTAGGGCGCTTCAAACTCTCGATCAGTCCGCCAGATGTTAGGTAGATTAGGCTCGGTTGCTAGCCCAGTGGCTATGCCAACTAGGGCAACATTTTGCTGTAGCACTTTTTCTGCAATGGGCAGGCGACGAATGCCGCCAGTGGTCATTACCGGAATCTTTGTCTGACTGGCAATCTTTTCCGCAAACTCCAAAAAATAGGCCTCGCGGTTTAAACTTCTACCATCGGCAGTAATACCTTGCATAGCTGGTGCCTCGTAGCTGCCACCGGACAGCTCAACTAGATCAATGGCTAGAGGCTCCAGATACTGCACCACGGTCAGTGCGTCGCCCACATCAAAGCCACCGTGCTGAAAATCTGCGGAATTAAGCTTCACACCAATACCGAACTCTTTTGTTGTCGAAGCCTTCACACGTTTAATCACTTCGACAAGCAGGCGGGCGCGATTTTCAATTGAGCCACCCCAATGGTCTTGTCTTTTATTGACCAACGGAGATAGAAACTGAGCAATCAGATAACCATGGGCTGCATGGATTTGTACGCCGTCAAATCCAGCCTTTTCAGCCTGCACTGCCGTATCGGCAAAGCGTTGAATCAGATCTTGAATTTGCTCCTCTGTCATGGCCTGAGCCTCTCCAAACATGTCTGAGAGCTTGCCCATATCAAGAGAGACATCAGAGGGAGAGTAAACCTTTCCGCCCATTTTTTTATACACCTGGCGCCCTGGATGGTTTATCTGCATCCAAACCTTGGTGTCATTCACTTTTGCCGTAGTTGACCAGCGAGTAAATTTTTCGAGCTCAGTCTGTTTCTCCAGAACTACCCCGCCCGGACCTGTCATAGCAAGGCGGTCTACCATAACATTACCTGTAAGAATAAGACCGGCACCGCCCTTGGCCCATTTTTGATAGAGGTTAAGCAGGGAATCCCCAGGCTGCAGAGATTCATCAGACATATTTTCTTCCATCGCTGCTTTGACGATTCGATTTTTTATAAGCTGACCATTGGGTAATTTGAACTCTGTGAAAACAATAGATTTAGACAAGACGTTGCTTCCTGATTGTCGGTAGATCGGTATAGTTTACTCCTAAAACAGCGT
>DNBN01000247.1:0-262 GCA_003491845.1 Porticoccaceae bacterium
CGGTTAAGCCTTTGTGATTGCTAGCGGCCTCGGCTACTGCTAATGATCTTCCTGCTTCATGTAAGCCGGTCCATTTTTGTTTTTCGCCAGGTAGCAAGGCAGGATGATGGTAAAAAGTGGTCATGTTAGTCTAAAATATCTCTTTGAGTGCGGTGCGGCGCGCTATTCTACTGCGCCCTGCATATTATTTGTAAAAATAATGTAAATACATCTACTTTACGTTGACTTTGGTTGCCTGTATCAATTTGGTGCAGGATAATGA
>DNBN01000247.1:579-6047 GCA_003491845.1 Porticoccaceae bacterium
AGCCCGTGGAAGAGCAAAAAAGACCTTTACCCGCCGATTTTTTCAAAGACTGGAAAGATCGAGAAGCACTAGCAGAAGGAATGATTCCGCTAATTGGTAAATTGTATCGACAAGACAATATATCGACTTACATGTACGGCAACAGCATGGTTAACAAGTCCGTCACAGATCTAATGCAGTCACATCGCTTTGTCCGACAGGTAGAGCACAATGAAATTTCTGAATTTGATACTTTCCCTATATTAGAGGGTATTTCTAAGATGCAGCTGGGCCCGGCGCATCTTGATCTGGGCAAAATGGTTGTAAAGTTTCAAAATGAGGGTGATGGACAAACGATTGAAGCTTTCTTACGCAAAGAACTGGGCGATATCATCGGTTCTTCGAAAAAGCCACTGCCCCAGCCGCAGGATGTCGTACTTTATGGGTTTGGTCGAATTGGTCGACTAGTGGCCCGTATTTTAGTCGACAAAGCGGGCGGCGGTGATGTCTTGCGTCTGCGAGCTATTGTCATCCGCAAGGGTAAGTTAGACCATGATCTAGAAAAGCGCGCTGCTTTGTTGCGCAGAGACTCTGTGCATGGGCCTTTTAAAGGAACTGTTAGAGTTTTGGAATCTGAAAGTACCCTGGTAGTCAACGGCAACCCCATAAAAGTTATTTATGCCAATTCGCCTGCTGAAATTGACTATACAGAGTATGGTATCAATAATGCTTTAGTCGTTGATAATACCGGTGTCTGGAAGGATACCCAGGGACTCAGTGGCCATCTGAGGCCCGGTGCTTCTAAGGTCTTGCTGACAGCGCCTGCTGGTGATGATATTCCTAATATTGTCTATGGTGTTAATCATCAACAAATTACTGAAGATCGCCAAATTATTTCGGCAGCATCCTGCACGACCAATGCCATTGTTCCGGTGTTGAAATGTTTGCTCGATGAATTTGGAATTAATAGTGGTCATGTGGAAACGGTTCACGCTTATACCAACGATCAGAATTTAATTGATAATTATCACAAGGGAGGTCGCAGAGGCCGGAGTGCTGCGCTAAATATGGTGCTGACCTCAACGGGCGCAGCCAAAGCGGTGTCTAAGGTCATTCCTGAACTTAAAGGCAAACTTACAGGTAATGCAATTAGAGTGCCCACACCGAATGTTTCTATGGCTATTCTTAACTTGCAATTGGGTAGAGAAACTAGCGCAGATGAACTTAATGAGTTTTTGCGCCAAAAAGCACTGCATTCTAGTATGCAACAGCAGATAGGTTACACAGCATCAACCGAGGCGGTATCAACAGATTTTGTTGGTTCTCGTCAGGCTTGCGTTGTGGATGCTCAGGCGACCATAGTGGATGGTCATAGCTGTGTTCTTTATTGTTGGTATGACAATGAATTTGGTTATAGCTGTCAGGTAGTTAGGTGTTTGGAAAAATTTGCTGGTGTCGTGTGGCCAACATATCCCAAGGATGCATAGTCCGAACCTAAATCGACGCCGTAGAAAAGCCCAGGAAACTGGGTTTTTTTAATTATACGTAGCACGCGTGCGGTGGATCCTAAAATTTAAGTTTGGAAGTTATGTTATACCGATAATTTTATTTGTGCTTTGTCTATATATAGGCTGGTATCATGGGCCCTAGCCTATTATAATCGCGCCCATATTTCCTTGACTCAGAGTGCCGCTGTGTTGCCGTTTTTTATTGCCGGCGTCTAGTGGGAAATTGTGATTTTAGGAAGAGCGTCGAGAGGTTCTTGATGCTGTTGTTGACATAAAGCCCTCACAAAAGAATAGAAATTGGTGTTTCTCTATGATTAAAGTACGTCGCGGTTTAGATCTTCCGATAGCGGGTATCCCTGATCAAGTTATTGATGATGGACCTATCATTAGTCAGGTTGGACTGGTGGGGTCAGATTACCACGGTATGAAACCAACGATGGCAGTAAGAGAAGGCGATGTGGTTAAGTTGGGCCAGTTACTTTTTACCGACAAAAAAAATCCAGCTGCAAGATACACTTCGCCCGCCGCGGGTAAGGTTGTCGCTATCAATCGTGGTGAGCGACGAATTTTTCAGTCGATTACGATAGATGTGGATGGTGAAGATTCTGAAACTTTTCCAACATTCAAAGGCTCTGAGTTATCAGCGTTAGAGCCTCAACAGGTAATCGAGAATTTAATCAACGCAGGTCTATGGGTAGCGTTGCGAACCAGACCCTTCTCTAAAGTACCTTTGGCCGATGCCCAGCCTGCTTCTATTTTCGTTACTGCTATGGATACAAATCCTTTGGCGGCCGATCCAACGGTGATCATTGCTAACCGATCTGAAGATTTTGCTAATGGTTTAACCATTTTGACTCGCTTGACCGAGGGTCCAGTCAATCTATGCGCCGCACCAAAGGTTACTATCCCTGGATCAGAAATCGACGGTGTCCGTGAGATTAATTTTAGCGGACCTCATCCTGCAGGATTGGTTGGCACGCACATTCATTACGTTGATCCGGTTAGTGCAACGAAAACAGTATGGACGATCGGTTATCAAGACGTTATTGCGATTGGACATTTGTTTACCACCGGGAATATAGATACGCAAAGAGTTATCTCTTTGGCAGGTCCACAGGTCAATAAACCTCGGTTAGTGTCGACACGCTTAGGCGCAAATATTAATCAGTTAGTGATTGGTGAATTGACGAATGATGACAACAGAGTTATTTCCGGCTCTGTATTGTCTGGGCGTTGGTCAACAACAGTGTTTGCCTTTCTAGGGCGATACCATAATCAAGTCTCGGTCATTAAAGAAGGGCGTGAACGTCAACCGCTACATTACTTGCGGTTGGGTTTTGATAAGCATTCCGCTTTGCCTGCTTTTGCGTCTTCTTTAACTAAAAAGCTTTTCAATATGACCACGAGTACCAATGGTAGCGAGAGAGCCATGGTTCCTGTTGGTGGTTATGAAAGAGTTACTGCACTGGATATTTTGCCTATTCAGTTATTGCGCTCACTCATTGTTGGTGACACTCAAATGGCGCAAAACTTGGGTTGCCTAGAATTAGATGAGGATGACGTGGGGCTGTACACCTACGTTTGTGTGGGTAAGCATGAGTACGGCCGTATTCTACGTGATAATTTGATTAAAATAGAAAAGGAGGGTTAAGCCCTTGTTACGCAAGTTATTTGATAAGTACGAACCGCATTTTCACGAAGGTGGAAAATGGGACAAATTTTATGCTTTGTATGAAGCGGTGGATACTGCTTTGTTTAAGCCTGCAGATACTACCAAAAACAGCTCTCATGTCCGCGACAGTATTGATTTAAAACGAGTTATGATAACTGTGTGGGTAGCTACATTTCCGGTAATATTTTTTGGCATGTGGAATGTTGGTTTTCAGGCTAATACCATCATGGCTGACATGGGAATGGTGTCTCAAGAAGGACTCAGAGGCATGTTTATCGGTCTATTAGCAGGTTATGACGCCGGCAGTATATGGGACAATATTATTCATGGTGCGGCTTATTTCTTGCCCATCTATATAACTACTTTTGTTGTTGGTATTTTTTGGGAAGTTTTGTTTGCCAGTATTCGCGGACATGAGGTGAACGAAGGTGCTTTTGTTACGACTATATTATTCGCCTTGTGTTGTCCTCCCGATTTACCTTTGTGGATGGTCGCATTTGGTATCAGTTTCGGTATTGTTATTGGGAAAGAAGTTTTTGGTGGTACTGGGAAAAACTTTTTAAATCCAGCCTTAACTGGTCGGGTATTTCTATATTTTGCTTATCCTGCTTACATGAGTGGCGACGCGGTTTGGACCGCAGTGGACGGATACACTGGCGCAACAATGTTGTCGGTGGCAGCCACAGAAGGTGTTGCTGTTATGGCTCAGGGAGCTTCTTGGCTGCAGTCTTTTGTAGGTACAATTCAAGGGTCGATAGGTGAGACATCAACATTGGCGATTTTAATGGGCGGTGCCTTACTGTTAGCGACGAAAATTGCCTCCTGGCGTATCATTACTGGTGTCCTTGTGGGTTCAGCTCTGTTGGCGAGTCTTTTCAATACTATTGATTCATCAAACCCAATGTTTGCAATGCCTTTCTATTGGCATTGGGTGATTGGTGGGTTTGCTTTTGGTGCCATCTTTATGGCCACTGATCCTGTATCTGCAGCTATGACCAACAATGGTAAATTTTGGTACGGCATGTTGATCGGGGTTATGGTTATCTTAATTCGGGTTGTCAATCCAGCTTTTCCTGAAGGCATGATGTTGGCCATCTTATTTGCTAATTTGTTCGCACCTTTAATCGATCATTTTGTGGTTAATGCAAACATAAAAAGGAGATTAGCTCGTGGCCAGTGAATCTGTTCAAAAAACACTTAGCGTAGCTCTTATTTTGTGTGTTGTATGTGCTGTTGTTGTGTCCAGTGCCGCGGTAATTTTGCGACCCACCCAGGAAGAGAATAAATTGCTTGATCTTAAAACTAATATTCTTGCTTCTGCTGGTTTACTTCGGCAAGGTATTGATGTTGAAACTCAGTTTGAGCAGATTACGCCTCGTATTGTTGATTTGGAGACGGGTCGTTTTACCGAGTCTATCGATATAGCAACGTTTGATCAACGCAAGTCATCAAAAGATCCAGCAACTTCCACTGCCCTAAGCCCAGGCAATGATCCGGCGAAAATTAAGCGTCGCGAGAACTATGCAACGGTCTATATTGTCTCTGGAGATTCTGGTTTAGAAAAGATTATATTGCCAATCAAAGGCTATGGTCTCTGGTCAACGCTATATGGTTTTTTGGCGTTAGAAGCAGATTTAAAAACCGTTGCAGGCATAGGCTTTTATGAGCATGCAGAGACTCCTGGACTGGGGGGTGAAATTGATAATCCCAAGTGGAAAGCTAGTTGGATTGGTAAGCAAGCATATAACGAGGGCGAAATCGCTATTAGTGTCATTAAAGGCAAAGCAGATTTAAGTCGTCCTGAAGGCGCCTACCAAATTGATGGGTTGGCCGGTGCCACTCTGACCACCAGAGGGGTTCATAATCTAGTGCAATATTGGCTGGGCGAAGAGGGTTTTGCGCCACTTATCGGTTACTTGAAATCAGGAGATGCATAACATGGCTAATATCAAAGATACACTCCTTGAACCGATTGTTGTTAACAATCCCATTGCGCTTCAAATTTTGGGAATATGTAGTGCCCTTGCAGTAACATCTAGCATGAAAGTTTCATTCGTTATGTGCTTGGCACTAACGGTGGTTTGTGCCTTTTCAAACTTTTTTGTGTCGCTTATTCGTCATCACATTCCCGGAAGCATAAGAATCATCGTACAGATGATCATCATTGCATCATTAGTAATAGTCGTTGATCAGGTATTAAAGGCTGTGGCTTATGATGTCAGTAAGCAACTATCAGTTTTTGTTGGATTGATCATTACAAATTGCATCGTCATGGGAAGGGCAGAGGCCTTTGCTATGAAAAATCCACC
>DNBN01000290.1 GCA_003491845.1 Porticoccaceae bacterium
TTTTTATCTAAAGACAATCCGTCAAAACCAGCTGATAAAAAATTATCAGCAAAAGCGTAAGTTAGAACTAGAAATAGTCGGCTATATTTTTTCCCTTTTTTTAAATCTGAACTAAACCCTGGTTACGCACCTTTTTCGAACTTTTTTTGCACCCTTACGGCACGCTTATTGCTTTCCCTATTGTATAGAGGCCAAAATCAATATAAAAAAGTATATTTGTTACATAACAGTGCGTTTATGTCGGCCGAATGTTATTTTTGCACCAATATGGTGCTATTACTTAGGGGAAATTTATGCTTTTTAATACTCGACTACTCAACATAGCCGCGGTAATAATCGCTGTAACTATGCTACCAATACAGGTATTCGCTGATGATTTAAGTGCCGCAAATACGTCTTGGATAATGACATCTACTGCACTAGTATTGTTTATGACTATTCCCGGGTTATCGCTTTTTTATGGGGGACTAGTGCGGTCTAAAAATGTGTTGTCTGTATTAATGCAGTGTTTTGCCATTACCTGCTTAGCATCTATTATTTGGTTCGCATTTGGTTATAGCCTTGCTTTTGGAAATGGTGGCTCCATGAATGCGTTTATCGGTAATTTAGATAATGTGTTTATGGGTAAGATCACCGAAGCCAGCATGGCTGGAGACATCCCAGAATCTGTATTTGCACTCTTTCAAATGACTTTTGCTATTATCACCCCAGCATTAATTGTCGGTGCTTTTGCTGAGCGAATGCGTTTTAGCGCTATGTTACTCTTTAGTGGTTTATGGCTTGTGCTTGTTTATGCACCCATCACCCACTGGGTTTGGGGTGGCGGATGGCTAGGTGAAATGGGTCTTTTGGATTTCGCAGGAGGTACTGTTGTTCATATTACAGCAGGTGTTGCCGCTTTAGTGGCAGCATTAGTCCTTGGAAATAGAAAAGGCTTTCCAAAACAGGCTATGCCTCCACACAATCTCACGATGACGGTTACGGGTGCCGGCATGCTATGGGTGGGATGGTTTGGATTCAATGGTGGCTCAGCGCTAGCGGCAAATGGTGATGCTGGAATGGCTATGCTAGTAACTCATATATCAGCTGCGGCAGGCTCTTTAGCATGGATGATGATGGAATGGTCCAAACATGGCAAACCATCAGTTTTAGGTATTGTTACTGGGATGGTTGCTGGTTTAGGCACAATAACACCAGCCTCAGGTTTTGTTGGTCCGGCAGGTGCTCTTGTAATCGGCTTCTCTGCAGGTGTTGTCTGCTACTACGCAACTCAAGCTATCAAACAACGATTTTACATTGATGACTCTTTAGATGTCTTTCCAGTTCATGGCGTAGGCGGAATCCTAGGTACACTATTAGCAGGAATTTTTGCCTCTGATGCCCTGGGTGTATTTAGTGGTCAAGGCTATAACGAAGGCATGAATATGGCTAGTCAGGTTGGAGTACAGTTAACAGGGATTATTGCAACTTTTATTTATACGGCCGCAGTTACATTCCTCCTCTTGAAACTCGTTGATAAACTGTTAGTATTACGAGTAGATGAAGAAGGCGAGGTCGAAGGCTTAGATCTCGTTGAGCACGATGAAAGGGGGTATGACTTATAATAATAAGGTGTAAATTAGGACTAGAGAAATAAGACCAAACCACTTTGCAACATAAAAAATAATAGCAGGGTCATTTTGGTCTCAAGCCGCTGATGTTTTTCAGCGGTTTTTTTATGCCCTGACAATTAATCGTTTGACTGACGTGCTTTACCAATAAATTCACAAACATAACTCGCTCCATCCAATATGCGACTAGATTGTCGCTGTAATAGATCAGGAGGAACAAGATATAAATGGTCATTTTTGACCGCCGAAATAGCTCCCCAACGCTGCCACTTCTTGCGCCATGCAAAGACACGATCCTCACTGCCACTAGATAAAATAACCTCAGGGTCAGTGTCAATAACCGACTCTATGTTCACCCGAGGAACCAACGGAATGGACTGATTAAACACATTTATACCACCACAGAGCTTAATAACATCACTAACCAAGTGATCTTGGTTAAAAGTCATGATGGGGTCGTCCCAGATTTGGTAAAAAGTCCTAACACTTTTCTTTTTGCTGTATTTTTGACGTATGGTATCTAACCGCAAAGCAAAATTACTAGCGGCCTCTGAACCCTTTTCATGATTACCCGTTAGTCGTCCTAATTTTTCAAAAAGCACCGGCAATTGATCCATCGTCGCAATTTCAATAGTAAATACCTTCAGTCCCAGTTCTCTAAGCCTGTTGATAATAAGATCACCATTGCCTGAGTGCCAAGCAAAAACAATATCTGGTTTTAATGACAAAATAAGCTCATAGTTCGCCATCGCATGATTGTTAACTCTAACCAAAGATTTGGCGTCTTCAGGATAATTACTGTACTCGTCCGCGCCAACTAACTGTTCCCCTGCCCCTATATGGAATAATAGTTCGGTTATGTTGGGCGCCAAGCTAATAATTCTTTCAGCTGGCTGGTTGAGATTGATCTGACGAGCTAAATCATCGTATTCTTGAATCCCAGCATGACAGAGGGAAGGCTTTAGTATGACTAAAAACATCAAGGCAACAACAACTCTTGGTATGGCAAGTTTAAACTCACTCATCAACTAAATACCAAGGGCTTGCCGGTATTTGGGTGGGATATAATAACCGGATTGATGCCAAATACCTTCCCTATAAGTTCTTGGTTGAGCACCTGATCGGGCTGGCCAGTTGCCGCAATAATCCCCTTATCGAACACCACAATATGGTCAGCACAGCTTGCAGCAAGATTTAAATCATGAATAACCATCACCACACCAACACCTTGTTTTGCTAAATCCGTGACTACTTTAACGGTGAGCATTTGATGAGACAAATCAAGGGATGCGGTAGGCTCATCAAGGACTAAGAATTGCTCCCCATAGACCTCTTTTTCCCATATCTGCGCCAATACCCTAGCCAGTTGGACACGTTGTTTTTCACCGCCAGACATCTGCGTAAAAAATCGACTTTTAAGATAGCTTGCATCGACCAGATCTAGTGCCTCTTTGACAATTTCATTATCTTTTTGAACACCTGTCTGGTGAGGTATTCGACCTAAACTGACCACTTCTGAGGCAGTAAAGGGAAAATCTAATGAGCTATGTTGCGGCAATACGCTCATTGTTTTAGCGCGCTGCTCAAGAGGCCACCGGTCCAGTTTTTTATCATTCAACAGCACACCTCCGCTCGTAGGCAAAATATCGCCACTAAGTACCTTGATCAGTGTTGATTTCCCTGCACCATTGGGACCCACGATAGCTGTTACTTTTCCAGCACTTATTGAAAGATTGATATTTCTCAAGATATTAAAACCAGATAAATATAAGGAGATATTTTCTGCAACTAAGGCCATATTGTTGATGCCTTACGCTGATGTGTTAAAAGTAAAATAAAGAAAGGGGCGCCTAGCAGAGCTGTCAAAATACCGGTAGGTAGCTCGGTGGGCGAAATTATGACTCTAGCCACGGTGTCTGCAATTACTAACAAAATGCCTCCTGCAAGTGCAGAAACAGGCAATAAGCTTCGATGATCCGGCCCAATAAGAAGTCGAACAATATGTGGTACGACGAGCCCTACAAAGCCAATCATACCAGCAATAGCAACCGACACTCCGACACCTAAGGTGGTCAAGATAATCAGTCTACGTTTGACTTTTTGAACATCAATACCTAAGTGTCTCGCTTCAGACTCGCCCAAAAGAAGTGCATTTAAAGCCTTACTATCTCGCGGAAATAAAACTAAAACAACAAGACCCACAGCACCAATGATAATAACACGCGACCAATTAGCAGTACTCAAGTTACCCATTTGCCAAATACTGATTTGACGGAGCATTTCATTATCAGCAAAATAGCTCAACAAACTATTAAGGGCACCAGCAAGAGCACTCACCGCCAACCCAGTCAGCAGCATGGTGGTCACTGAAGTACCCAAAGTAGAGGTAGACAGGCGGTACACAAAAAGAGTGACCAGAAAACTACCTATAAACGCCCCACAAGCCACCAGCGAAAGGCCGATAATCGAGTGAGACTGTAGCATAGAACCGGCAAACACAATCACCACACTGGCACCAACAGAAGCGCCACTAGAGACACCAATCAGCGATGGCGCTGCCAATGGATTTCTAAACAATCCTTGCATAACGGCAC
>DNBN01000156.1:0-2637 GCA_003491845.1 Porticoccaceae bacterium
TTTAGGGGGTGGGGTCTGAGTCTGCCTGACACTCAAAGTTGTAATGTAGGCTTTAGAACCACACAGAGGGCCTAAATATGCAGATCAAGCGACCCGCGGCTCCAGAAAGCTCGACCCCCTAGCGGCCGCTAGCCCGTCACCAGGATTAACTCATTTAGTTCGGCATCTTCAGAATAAAAATCGCTCCAGACGTTGATTAGTCGATACTTTATTCGCGCGAAAGCTTAAAAACATAAAGCTGTCCCCCTTCCGGTATGATCGAAGTATCTGCACCCGAAAAAGCGGATATACCGCCGAAATTTCCAGAGGCAATCGCAACATAACTTTCACCGTCTATCTCATAGGCTATGGGCTGACTTCTGATTCCCCCTCCTAAACGAGCTCTCCAAACCTCCTCTCCCGTTTCAGCATTGAGTGCAAAAGCGTGACCAGTTTGACTTCCAGAAAAAACTAACCCGCCTTCAGTGCTGAGAGTACCAGCGAGCATTGGCTCGGCATCATAATGACGCCATGCGACTTCGCCGGTTTGATAATTCATTGCAGTAATATGACCATAAGATGGAGTTTCACCAGATTCATCAGAGACCCCATCTACAGACACGGGTAATCCACCCATAAATAGTTGACCTTCTACATGCATGCTTATTCCTTTTTGCATGAGTTGGCAGCTCTCAATTACAGGCAAGAATGCTAGATTCAATGAAGTATTAACCGATCCTGAAACAGACCCATTCATTCCTCCGAGTGCGCCAGGACAAACTCGCATAGTCGGCTCTTCTGAAGGCATAGCTTCGGGGTTAACTACGGGCCGCCCATTTTGTTCCATAGATTCCGCCCAATTAAGCTGCTCCATATAACTGGTTGCTCGTATGAACTCTCCGTTCTCGCGATTGATTGCGTAAAAGAACCCATTACGATTTGCCTGAACTAAAGCCTTTGTAACGCTCTCTCCTTGATTTAAATCAACCTGAAAAAGGTGTGTGTTACCGTCATAGTCCCATACATCATGGGGTGTAAATTGGTAGTACCATTTCCTTTCACCCGAATCCGGATCAATTGCTAAAACGCTATCTGAGAACAAATTGTCTCCTAGCCTCGCATCTCCGTTCCAATCTGGGGAAGGATTTCCAGTTGTCCAATACAATAAATCAAGCTCGGAGTCGTATGCACCAATGGTCCATGCGGGTGCGCCGCCGGTTTCGAAAGAATTACCGGACCAACTTTCGTATCCAGGCTCGCCTTCAGCAGGGACGGTATAGTGGCGCCAAACTCTCGCACCGGTTTCGATATCGTAAGCATCAAAGAAACCACGAATACCAAATTCGCCGCCTCCTACACCTATCACTGCTAAGTTCTTTACAACAAGCGGTGCAGACGTTGCGCTAAAGCCTTTGTAATATTCAATAATTTCACTTTCCCAAAGCTTTTCTCCGGTAAGACGATTAAACGCAAGAAGCTTGGCGTCCAGTGTAGCCATTAGAATAGTATCACCGTGAATTGAAGCACCTCGATTTGCAGGGCCACAACAAAGCCTCAGATCCTGTGGGAGTGGGTGATCGTAACGCCAATATAGCTCTCCTGTTTTAGCATCTACTGCAAACAGTCTGTTGAAAGAAGAAGTTACGTACATGATGCCGTCATAAACGATAGGCGAAACAGCAAATTGACCTTGTGTACCTGTAGGCAAACTCCATGCAAACTCTAAGTCTTTTACATTGTCGGGCGACAAGGCTTTGATAGGGCTATGACGATGGTTCGCGTAGTCACCGCCGTATTGAATCCAGCTATCAGAATAATTGCTTTGGCTTTCCACCAGCATTTGACTTGTAATCGGCCCTTTTCCTTGGCCAATATCCCGACTATTAATCCAATGTGTAGTGAGAATTTCAATGGTTTCTCCTCCATCGAAATCATTTGATGCTGGCGGCTGATCTTCAACGATACCAGTTTCATTAGGACTACAGCTTGCCACGAGTCCTAGTGAAACAAGTATTACTGCTGCATTTTTTATTAGACTCGATATCCTAATGTCTATCATGAGAACTGCTCCTCGGAGATATTTATCAAAAAGACTAAGCACAAATTTATGTTACCCGCATATTTTTAACTGCAAGTTGATCTATTAGATTTTAAGAATGCAATAATTTTCCAAAGGTCTTTTGCACCTTCTGGAAAGTTTTCACCAAAGGCGATCATTCTCGTTCCTGACACGCCGCCCGTCACAACTGTATATATTTCTTCATCGCTTCCGCCATGTAGCCACTGACAATCAAAAAGATATGGCGCATCAGATCTTTCCGGTGTCAGTTTATGACAATAACCCGCGCAGGTTCCTACAAACAATAAACGACCACGCTTGAGCGCCTCAGAATCATTGAGATACTCATCTGCAGGGCTTGAAGTGGCCCCATCATTCTCGCAGGATAATAACGAGAGCCCCGCAAATATAATTATTAATTTTTTTTTCAATGTCATAAAAATTCAACTGTGTAAATCTATCTCTAAGAAAATTATGGATAGCGTGGAAATGGGTCGCCCTATATTCAGTTTTTATAACTTAATTACTAACTATTCTGGAATAATACAAAATAGCGAGTTAGAGGACCTAGCGCAAGACCATAGGTATTAACAGGGGTG
>DNBN01000156.1:2792-4978 GCA_003491845.1 Porticoccaceae bacterium
TAAATCTATCTCTATGAAAATTTTGGATAGCGTAGAATTGGGTCGCCTTATATTAAGTTTTTATAACTTAATTACTAACTATTCTAGAATAATACAAAATAGCGAGTTAGACGACCTGGCGCAAGGCCATAGGTATTACCAAGGGTGGGCTCTGGATAAGGCCATTTTGTGGTTCTAGGGGATGGCCTTCTAACCTAGCATATTGAAGCTCTTAGATAGAGTCAAAGATCACATTCTAAGTTAGAACGCCCGGTATCTTTCGACTAATTGCTTACTAAATAGCTCCGCCATAATGTAGGATTTTCACAAGACTTGGCAGGAGCATTAATTGGTGTGCCTATTGAAAGGTTGTTTTCCCACATCATATCAAGGGATCTAGCTAAACCAGCTTCTGTGTCCCCAACCCTTCTGATGATAATAGAAGACCTCATTTCGCCATCTGGATTTGGCCCAAGCAGCAAATGCGAGAATTGAAGGATCGTCGTATCTCCAGCTTCTTCTCTTGCAACTTGATTTTCATTAAGGTTCGAGTATGTATCACTGATAGTGGTTCCTTTCACTAGTTCGCACCGCATCGTGGTCACTAGTGAAACACCGTCTTCGTATGCTGAATCGTTGGTTCCCACTCGGCGGTTCGTATAAAAGCGCCGTTGTGCATTATTACAAGAGTAAGTGTCGGTAGGCGCCCCTAAAGATACATTTGTCGCCCAAGCCTCCATATCTTCCCACACCACTATTCTTATAAATTGGTTTTCAGCAGCACTTAGTGATGATATTGGCTGCCGGACAAAAACCCTTTGCGGCCCAGCTATATTTGATTCTCTAAATTGTTTAACCACATCTTCCATCGAGTACCCATCGTTCATATAGCACTGGGTCGAAACATAAATAGAATTTGGAGCAGGTAATTCTTGCGCTACAACCATTACAGGTATAACCAAAAACGCTAAGATTAAATTCCTCATGGTGATTCCTCTTATTTTTAACATTAGAAAACTTGCGAAACCCTGCCTATTGACTGAGCGATGAATGATTATAGTGAATTGTGCGATTTCATAACCTTGCTCTCATCAATATCCGAGAGTTTGTCTACAATAGTATGCACTAGGAAAAGATGACTCCCGAGCAAACCCAGGAGCCTTTTTGATCTAAATTTTACCAACCGGTGATTGATGAGGATCGAAATCAACGATTAAACTGAATCAACAGTAATGAGCTGATCGTTAGTCGAAATTCATCAACGTAGACCCTGCAAAACTCATTATTAATTCAGCGACAGGATCCGTCGCACTAGCATTAGCTGCTTGAAACTCAATCCACGCTGGATCAGAAGTAAATTTCGCCTGAACCTCCGCCATGTGATCCCATGAGTCGAAAGACATGACATAGTGTAACTTGTCGCTTCCACCAAAGCTTTCTAGGTACGAATCAACTTTAGCACCGTTAGCTTCGTGGATCATTTTCGCGGCAGCGAAACCAGCTTGCAACTCGAGGCTGCGCCCAGGCGCTGGATCCCAAATAAATACAGAAAAGACCGTCTTATCGGCAAAATCAGACGCCTTAGTAGTCTGATCTAGATTAGTTCCAAGAAGACTTTCGACTAATTTTCCTGATGGATCTGATGAGGCACGAACACCAAATTCTGCCCAATCTTGACTCGATGCCAATTTAGTTTTAGCTGATCCCCAAGCGGCCAGGTCGTCAAACCTCATTACGTAATCAATTTGTTGTGATGTACCTATATCTAATCGATTGATTTGAACAGTTGCACCAAGGTTTGTGTGAATATCTGCCGCTTCTTGCATAGCTTCGATTAGGGCCATATTTTTACCTGGATAAGGCTCCCAACGATAAACTTCGACTATTTCCGCTCGCAAGGGAAATGATAATAAGCAGATTAACATCATTCCAAAAGTTAATGGCTTCATATGTACTCCTAAAAAAAATTAAACCTGATATGTTATTTACCAAAAGGTAATTGTAAATAACTCAATTATTTACCTTTTTAGACTACTTCATAGTGGCCAATTAAAAACCTAGTATGAAACCATAGGTAGTCCAGAGGTGGGTTCTAGAAACGATCATTCTGAGGCTTTAGGGGGTAGGGTCTGAGTCCGCTTGACACACGGGGTTATAATATAGGCTTTAGAACTACACAGAGGCCCTGAATATGCAGATCAAGCGGT
>DNBN01000037.1 GCA_003491845.1 Porticoccaceae bacterium
CCTTCTAAGCCGTGGGTCGCAGGTTCGAATCCTGCCGGGCGCACCATCTTCAATGCAGCCCTTTGATAATAACGTTTAATGGTGGACGTAGCTCAGTTGGTAGAGCCCCGGATTGTGATTCCGGTGGTCGCGGGTTCAATCCCCGTCGTCCACCCCATTAAACGTGTTGACAATCAATGCCTCACTGGGCTAGATGGCAAACACTAGCGTTTTAGGCCAGTCGTGCTACAAACCCACCTCGATCTAGCGGCAACCCAACTCAATTTAACAACCCTAATGTTGACTGATGCGCCAGCTTCTAATTCCAATGTTTGCAGATCCGCTACCAGCGTAGGTAAGTATAGAAAATATTCTTTCCGTTCCATTGGAGCCTTCTAACGATGACTTTAGGTAATAACCCCGCGCTAAAACTGTTTCTTGCGATAGCAATATCTTTCTGCCTAGCGTCCTGTGGGGGCGGCAATGGTGGCAGTAATATTACCACTCCATCCCAGCCAGTTTACACGGTGACTATAGACGTCACCGACGGCGGCACAGTAGACACAAACGACGGCGTTTATCCTTCTGGGACTGAATTAAGCATTACTGCTGTTGCCAACGAGGGCTATTTATTTACTGGATGGTCCGATGGTGATTCCAACCATACTAAAAATATCACCGTAACCGCCAATGTTAACTTAAAGGCAACTTTTTTACGTCAGTTAGAACTGAATCTTAGAGTGCATATTATGCAATCTGACCCTTGGATTCATTGGTCTAATAATGCAATGAGCACGTGGGTCACCAGCGATGACCTAACAACTAAGGTAATCTCAAGAGTAAATGAAATTTGGCGTCAAGCTGGTATAAGCTGGACAATCGAAGACGTGATTGAGGAGCCCATCAATCAATATTTCGACTACCTTACTGACATTGATTTTATTGTAAATTCATCAATTGATGATCAAGGTGAGCCAGATCGCTCTCGATTACCATTGTTGTATAATCTTCAGCAACCAAGTAATCATAGTAGTCCTCGCCAGTTGCGTGGAAATTTGTTTCATGTGTATATATTTCCGTTCGTGGGTAACTCCTCTCTAGGTGATGCTATGCAAGAATTTGGTTGGCATTCTGTGGTGGGAGCATGGTCAAACAAACATAACGACGGAAATGTTCCGGAAAAAGTGTTTTTACTAGAATCCCAGTCAGAACCAGCTCGTGGTTCTTTGTCTCGCAGTATCGCTCGTCAACTGGGCCTTGTGCTTGGACTATCACATTCTTGTGATAATTGTTTAATGTCTGAAGTCGGCTATCAAATTGATGAACCTCAGAAGAACACAGCACGAACAGTAGCAATTACTCGCATGTCCGAATCAGGGCAAAATATTAAATTACTTGCACTGGGTGATAGCTATACAATCGGTCAAAGCGTTTGTTCCACATGTAACTTCCCAGAACAACTCAAAAAGAGTTTGAGATCTAAATTCCTTGAGCAAGACACTGTCAGTCTCGAAATAGTGGCAAAGACTGGGTGGACAACAACGAATCTGAAGAATGCAATTGACTCTCAAGACCTCGCAAACAATTACGACTTGGTTACCCTGCTTATCGGTGTCAATAATCAATATCAAAAAAAATCCTTCAATGTATATGAAACAGAATTTGCAGAGCTTGTCGATTCAGCGATCGCTCTATCTGAGGGAGACATCAACAATCTAATTGTAATTTCCATACCCGACTATTCATTTACGCCATTTGGCCAAAATGGTAACCCTGACGCCACCAGCAGAGAAATTAAGCAGTATAATGATTACGCTCAAGCTTACTGCGAGGCTAGAGGTATAGCATTTATCTACATAACGGACATAACGCAACAAGGCCTTGAAAACCCTGATCTAGTGGCTTCAGATGGTTTACACCCTTCTGAGTTAGCCTACAGCAAATTTGTAGAACGAATTGCGCCGGTGGCATTAATAACCTTGCAATAGTAGAAAGCAATAAAAAGGTAGAATAGTGTGACAGAAAGACAAATAACACAATTTAGTTAAAAATTATTCGGTTATTAACCATTAAAAATCAATTATCGTGACATATCATCACTACTTAATATGATACACAGAAAACTATTAATTTTTGAAAGTATGCTGGTATGTGGGCCCGAAGAGTAAATTTAAACGAATCTACTCACCATTATTGCATCGGCATTTTAGCAGTCGAAGTTTGGCCCTATAGTGTCTTAGATCTGTCTAAACTCTTCTGTTACTTACACGAGAAAAAAGTTATTAAGCTAAATTATATGCCCGGCCTGGATAACAAAATAGCTTTTCAAATTATATGACATCTGTTCTACTCTACCATCGATCACCTCTAAGAATGTCTGTTTAAACTTACAATGCCGAGGAGTTATTATGAAGAAGTATTGCATTACCCTATTAGGAATGTTGCTTGTCAGCTCACTAGCTATTGCTAGTCCAAGGATAATAATAACCAAGGCTACACTCATAGACGGTATTAATCCTGATAGACCAAACATGACGATGATTCTAGACGGAGATAAAATAGTATCAATAGCAGACTCACAGCAGCCTTTTAGCCAGCGCTCCTCGGACAAGATTATAGATGCTGAGAATAAATTTATAATCCCCGGATTATGGGATGCCCACGTGCC
>DNBN01000224.1:0-162 GCA_003491845.1 Porticoccaceae bacterium
GAGTCAAAACTCTTCATGTCAACAAAAGATACCTTAGTCCGTGCCTTTATGGCCGGAGCGATCCTTGGACTAGCGGCATTCTTTGCTATTTCAGTGATTACCTTTACAGGCAATCTCTTGATTGGCTCCTTATTGTTCCCCGTTGGATTCATCATGCTGTAC
>DNBN01000224.1:216-3900 GCA_003491845.1 Porticoccaceae bacterium
AAAAATTATGGCTTATATAGAACCCAGTGAATTTGTAACCAAAATGGTCGACTCTGGAGAGTCAAAACTCTTCATGTCAACCAAAGATACTTTAGTCCGCGCCTTTATGGCCGGAGCCATCCTTGGACTAGCAGCATTTTTTGCTATTTCAGTTATTACCTTTACCGGCAATTTACTGATTGGTTCCTTATTGTTCCCTGTTGGATTCATCATGCTGTACTTGATGAAATTCGACTTATTGACTGGTGTTTTTACGCTAGTACCGCTGTCTATTCTGGATAAACGACCCGGCGCTACGGTTCCGAATATGCTCCGCAATTGGGGGTTAGTTTTTGTCGGCAACTTTGCTGGCGCACTGACAGTCGCTTTCTTTGCTTCATTTATTTTGACCTACGGTTACAACACCGATGGTGGTGCATTGGCTGCAAAAGTAGGCAGCATAGGTGAATCTCGAACTCTTGGATATCAAGAGCATGGCACGTCTGGTTGGTTTACTATTTTTATCCGCGGAATGCTGTGTAATTGGATGGTATCAATGGGCGTTGTTGGTGCAATGATTTCAACATCTGCAGGGAGCAAGATGGCAGCAATGTGGATGCCGGTCATGCTGTTCTTCTTCATGGGCTTTGAACACTCCATTGTAAACATGTTCCTTTTTCCATTCTCTATGATCATGGGTGGTGAGTTCACTATCTCTGATTATCTAATATGGAATGAAATTCCAACAGTCTTAGGTAATTTGGTGGGTGGCTTCTTGTTAGTTGGACTACCGCTTTACTGGACACACGTGAGAACTAGCGCAGAGCGCAAGCTAGTTTGATTTAACTTTATTCCACCGCCTTTATCTCTCGTTATTAAAAAGGTAAAGGCGGCAGCACTCTCTTGATTAACCAATAACATAAGGTAAAAGCTATGAACAAAGAAGTAATGTCTGATTTAATTGTTGCAGCCAAAATGGAAAAATCCCTGACATGGGAGAAGATAGCCAAAGATCTGTCAATGTCCCCAGTGTGGTTAACATCAGCCTGTTTAGGAATGAACAGTGCGCCAAAAGAAAAAGCGGTAGCTATCACAAACTATTTAGGTCTAGGTGAAGAGGTTACCGCTGCACTCATCGGCTTTCCCACGAAAATATGGGATCAGGCTGTTCCCACCGACCCTTTAGTTTATCGCCTCTATGAGGTGGTTGGTGTTTACGGAGACACCCTCAAAGAAGTTATTCAAGAGAAGTTTGGTGACGGCATTATGAGTGCAATTGACTTCTCAATGGAAGTCGACAAAATTGAGAGTTCCAAAGGCGATCGCGTAGTACTGACGCTGAACGGAAAGTTTTTACCTTACGCATCCTGGTGAGGTTCTAGATAGGCCAAGTATTTAGCTACTTACAGTTATTAGAAACCACTATGATGAAAACATTATCAGTCACTTTAGGGCAATACAGTGATGCCGGCATCAAGGCTATTAATCAGGATTTCTACGGGGCTTGTATACCCAAAGAACCCTTGTTGAATAGCAAGGGCATCGCTGTAGCTATTGCAGACGGCATTAGTAGTAGCGATGTCAGTCAAATTGCCAGTCAGGTGTCAGTAT
Source organism: Porticoccaceae bacterium (assembly GCA_003491845.1). GTDB lineage: Bacteria > Pseudomonadota > Gammaproteobacteria > Pseudomonadales > Porticoccaceae > HTCC2207. The sequence continues at coordinate 1,807 of DNBN01000224.1, forward strand.
CAAGTTTTCTGGATGATTATTACTGTACTTCAGATGCTTGGTCTGTCAAAAACTCAGTCCATAAAGTACTGAGTGCGACTAACTCTTGGTTATTTTCCCAGACTCGTAACGGTCCTCATCGTTTCAATAAAGAAAAAGGCTATATCTGTACCTTTAGCGGCCTTGTTATCAAGTCACACACTGCTCATATCTTTCATTGTGGTGACACGCGTATTTATCATTTTTCTGCTAGTGGGTTCGAATGTCTAACCCAGGATCATCGGCGTATCCTATCCGATGAAACAAGCTATTTAACCAGAGCACTTGGTATTCATAATGCGGTGGATATTGATTACGTAAACAGAGCAGTTGAAGAAGGTGACTATTTTCTTCTATGTAGCGACGGTATCCACGAGTTTGTCTCTGACCAACGTCTGTCGCAACATTTACAGGGCCTTGATGGTAATTCAGACAACGATACGTTAGATGCCTTAGCAGAGAATATAGCCCATGAAGCTTTGCATGCAGGGAGTTTAGACAATATTAGCTTGCAGATTGTGAGCATCGCACAATTGCCAGAGATGTCAGTGAGTGAGATTAGTCAAGCCATCAACCAATTGGCACTTCCTCCAAAGATAGAACCGAGAATGGATTTTGATGGCTATAAAATTATCAGATCGATTTATATTAGTAGCCGAAGTCATGTCTATTTGGCCAAAGATGAAATGTCAGGTGAGCATGTAGCTCTTAAATTCCCATCCGCAGAGCTAAAAAATGATACCGATTATTTAGAGAGCCTTTTACGAGAGGATTGGATTGCCAAGCGAATTGATAACCCGAATGTTTTGAAGGCTAAGCCACCAGTGCGAAAGCAAAACTTTCTCTATACCGTGTCAGAGTATATTGAAGGGCAAAACTTAATGCAGTGGATGATTGATAATCCAAAGCCTTCCCTGGAACAGGTTCGTCATATTGTTGATCAGATAGCAAAAGGACTTCAGGCTTTCCATCGACGAGAAATGATCCATCAAGACCTGAGACCTCACAACATAATGATCGATGCTGTGGGGACGGTAAAGATTATTGATTTTGGTAGTACTAAAGTCGCAGGCATCTCAGATATTCACCCCAACAACGAAGGTATCGTTGGCACCTTGCAGTACTCTTCTCCAGAATACTTTGTGAATGATGCTATTACCCTGCGTGTTGATATATTTTCACTAGGGGTTGTCGCCTATCAGATGCTGTCAGGACAGTTTCCGTATGGTCTTAAAGTCTCTAAGGCAAGATCTAGGCTAGAGCAGAAGAAGTTAAGTTACATTCCTATTTCAGAATATGGCGTCGATTTGCCCTACTGGGTTGAAGAAACCTTAAGGAAAGCGGTAAGCGTAAATCCCCTAAAGCGTTATCATGAAGTATCTGAATTTATTTTTGATCTAAGAACACCTAATAAAAGTTTCAAGCCCCAAAATCGGCAACCTTTAATCGAGAGCAATCCCCTAGCTTTTTGGAGAGGACTCTCTCTGATATTGTTTTTGGTGATTATTTTGCAGGCTGTTTTGGCTCAATAGGTTCCATTAACTCGGTCACTAAAGACATGAAGCTATTTCGCTTCTTTAACGGTTTAGAGTGAAACTTGGAGTCCTTTGGTAGATCAAAAGATTCAATGACGAACTAAAAAATCCCTACTATACTAAATTGACATACGGATTCTTAATATACGGGGTAATATAAAATGAAATTTTTAGCACTGTTAGTTTCTATAGTATTTTCAAGCTTCGCATGGGCCGAAGATTATCAAGATAGTGGACCTTATTATGCTTTTTACCACATCCAAGCGAGTAATCCAGCTGCGGTAGTCACCGCGATGGATAGATTTTGGGCTTCAGATTGTGGGAAGCAGTACCCGGCTGATGTTGCGTTAGCCCAAGAAATGTTTAATGGTGCGTATCCCTCAACCCACTTCATTATCAATACATTCCAAAATTCTAATGATCAGTCCAAAGCAGCAGAAATAATGCGTAGCTGCCCAGATGCTATAACTTTCTTGCAGGAGTTAGCGGCTTCAGGCACCACACCAGTTATGCAGTACATGGGCGCAGCGCCTATTGATGA
>DNBN01000021.1:0-2817 GCA_003491845.1 Porticoccaceae bacterium
CAGAAGGCGATTAACAAAAGGTTTCAAGAAATAGCCCAAGTGCGAAAGCAGTTTGAGCAGAAGGAAGCCGAAATAGCGAGGCGAGAAGCGCAAGCTCTTGGTTTAGCAAATCAGATACAAAATGGATCGTTGGTAGCACCTACGCCCCCTAGCTCTGAACTTTTTGAGAGTGACCTAATTGGGTACATGGAACAAAAAATGAAGTACGACGAGGCGAAGACTGCATTTGATCAATCAATGTATCAGGTTCAAACTTTACAACACCAACAACAGCAAGCTCAGTCGCAGGCGCATCAGACGTATCTGCAAGAGCAGGCCGAGGTTCTTAGAAAGCGTATTCCAGAAATTGCAGATCCTATTAAGGGTGAAGCATTAAAACAATCGCTTGTTCAAACTGGTGTGGCTTACGGATTTACTGAAGACGAAATGTCTATGGTAACTGACGCGAGATACATCGAGGCATTGAATGATGCGAGGAAATATCGGGAATTGAAATCTAAGCGTAAGGCTACGCAGACAAAAGGCGAGAAAGCTCGTCCTGTCGTTAAGGCTGGCGTAAAGAAGCGAAAATCAACTGGCGTTCAAGCGGAGCGACAAAAGGCGCAACAGCGCTTAATGAAAACAGGTTCAATCGATGATGCATTGAGCCTGATGTTAAACAATGATTAACATTAAGTTAGTCTTCTAAGTCTCTGAAAGGACAAAACAATGGCACAAGCGGCGAATACTTTTGATAGTTATGATGCAGTAGGCATCAAGGAGCAGTTGAGTGATATTATTACTTCTATTGCTCCAGAAGAAACACCCTTTTACACCAAGTGTAAAAAAACAACAGCTAGAAATACTCTAGTCGAATGGCAAACAGATGCACTTCGTGCAAGCGCAGGGAATTCGCACATCGAAGGTGATGTGACTACTGCTGAAGCGAGATCTGCAACAACGAGACTTGGAAATTATACAAATATTTTCAAAAATGCCGTTGTAGTACCTGACACAGATGAAGGTCTGGATAAGGCTGGCCGGAACTCAGAAATTGCGTACCAAGTTTTAAAGGTCGCAAAGGAGCAGAAGCTCGATATAGAAAAGCCTTTATTTGCCAATAATGCACGCGTAGCCGGGAATTCTACTACTGCCCGGGAACTTGCTGGTCTACCAGCTTGGATGCTTACAAACGTAAATTTTGTATCTGCATCTTCTGGTGCAAACCCAACTGGTGATGGTACAGATGCACGTACTGACAGTGGCGCTCCAACTGCTTTCACGCAAGCTAAATTTGACGACGTTATGCAGTCAATTTGGGAAGAAGGCGGAAAGCCAGACACAGTTTACTTGTCTGCGTTCCAAATGAACAAAGCGTTAGCATTCACTGGTAACAACAACCAGCGTAGTGCAGTACAAGCTGGCGATGAGCGTGTTATAAAAAGTTTAGCCGTGTACGTAACCCCTTGGGGATCGGTAGAATTTCTACCCAGCCGGGAGAACAGATCACGTGATGTATTCATTACTCAAGACAATATGTTTGAGGTTGCGGTACTTCGTGGAACTAAAAATGTTGCGTTGGCTAAAACCGGTGACGCAAGCGTCCGGCAAGTTGTGACAGAACTAACGCTCTGCGTTAAAAATGAGAAATCATCTGGTTTGATTGCTGATAACACAACATCATAATCTAACAATTTGGGGCGGCTCTGGTCGCCCCATAATCCATTAATGGGAGAACAAAATGAAAAAAGTTAAAGTTAACTCTATTAAATTAAATTGCAGTAATGGTCGCATTGAAAAAGGCGAGGTTACAACCTTACCTGACGATGAAGTTGCAAAGATCATTAAACTTAGGCCGCACGTAATTACAATTTTGGATAGTGTTGAGGAAAAGCCAAAAAAGGTTGTTAAAAAATCAATCTTAAAGCGAGCAAGAAATTCTAATGGTACATTAAAAGCTGATGATCCAAGTACCCCTGATATTAATGAGGCATGGGAAAAGAAATAATGGCAAAACCAAGAGCAGGCAAAGCGAAAGTAAAAGTAGTTAATGGAAGAAAAATTAGCTACGGACAAGCTGGCCTTGCAAGCGATGGTAAGCCGAGAGTTAGAGCTGGCACAAAAAAAGGTGACGCCTATTGTGCTAGATCTGCTGGTCAAAAGAAAAGATCACCAAAGGCGGCTAAAAATCCAAATAGCCCATTAAATTTATCACGTAAGCGCTGGAAGTGCGCTGGCAAGAAATCTAAGAGAGCATAAAATGTCTGGTTTATCTAATAAAATTAATGAAAATATGTATGTTGATGATGATAAGTTAATTATCAAAAGAACACATAATGCAAACCAAATGCTAGAAGACGCCGCACATGCGCGAGAAGTCACTGATAATAGCTTTGGCACAGATTACAAGCACGTGGGTAATGTCGATATGGCACTGCTTGGCGTCTGGTTAAAAGAGGCTGGCGTTGAATGGACTGATACACATGCAGTTAAAGAAGTGCTGAAGAAAAAATTAATGAGTAATGAGTTTAAGTCATTGCGCGTTTGGGAAGGTGCGTATTGATGGAAATGGCAGACCTATGGAGTGGCACGCTCACATTCGCATTGGCGTTTGTGGGTTTTGTTTTACGCGGATATGTTTTAGAGTTGAACAGATTACAAATTCTGTTGAACAGAACGCGAGAGGAATATGTGACGAAATCTGACAATAGTGCGTCAATGAGTAGATTGTTCGGCAGGCTAGATTTGATCGACGCAAAGATGGATCGCATACTAGAACGGAAGTAAAATGCTACGTTTACTAATAATTGGATTTTTCATTGTTTTTGGCAGTTTTGC
>DNBN01000021.1:3196-4616 GCA_003491845.1 Porticoccaceae bacterium
TTATGTGTCGTGGGGATCTCAGGCGCAGTACAAACGCAGATATTAGGCATCTCTGCTGGCAAAACTGTAAAAGACTTAAATTGTGAACGCCTTCGAGCCGCCCGGTTATTATATGACACCGGCATGAAGGTAGCTTCAGTCGCCTTGCTCTGCGGCGATGATCGGGTCAAATTGGCAATGAAAAACGCCGGCACTTACTGCCCGGTGGATGGAAAAATAGGGGATGAGGCTAGGCTTGAATGGGAGATGAGGGCAGTAGAAGCTAGAATAAGTGAAGACCAAAAAAATCTAGTAGAAAGAATGTTTGATGAAGACGCAGAAACAAAAGTTGGGCTTGGTGTTATCATTAGCACTTTGTTCTTACTACTCTTACTCTAACGCCAACCCATACAGCTATTGGGCGAGTACAAATGCCGCCAAAAATGGCTTAAACTGGGGTATGTCATCTGTCTTACCGCCAATTGGTGGGGTTGATATAAATGGCCTGATCTACAGATACACCACAGAAAAAGAAACAGACGCAGATATGAAGGTTACAGTGGGTAATCTAAACTTTGGCGGCGATGGGCACTTATTCAAGGAGACTGACGATTGGTCAGGCGTTCCATCAAATACAATCACTAAATCATTTCCATTAAATAATATTCCATTAGAAAGCTGGGGAGATGGGTCTATCACAGTTGAGGGTGATGGAACTGTTAAGAATGCCACAGTTGTATATACATTTCGCGTTGACGAATGTTATGATCCACAACTTAACCCAAGTTGCGCTGGATATAAAAAGCCAATACCAAAAGTGCCTGTAGTTGAAGTTTATAACGCGCTAGAAGATGATGCAGTCATTGGCGCAATTGAAGTTGAGGAATACGAATACCCAGATGAAGCCGAAATATCTGAGGACGACGAGAATGATGATAAGCCAACAAAAATAGAGTTAGGCTTAATGTCCTCTCAAAATGCATTAACTATGTTCCAAGAATATCAGCAGGGCGAAATGATAAATATTATAAATTTGCAAACTAATATTCAGCCCTACTATAATTCTACTATCAATGGTGGTATATATGAGGACAAGTATAAAATGAGTGAAAAACAAATGCCAGATAACAAGAGAGCTTTAAGGGCTAATTTGGCACAACAACTAAAGCATGAAAAAATGGTAGACATGCAGTACAACAAGTGAGGTTAATATGAAATATTTAATACCGATCCTAGCACTGGCTTCACCAGCTCTTGCAAATAATGTGGATATTGTCGGCAATGTGGCGGCAAAGTGTGTAATCCAGACAACGAAAACTGGCGCATACGGAAACCCAACACCCAGCAAATTATCAACAGCCGTTTCTGATGGTGGTATACTTCCAGAGATCCGCATAGATGTGGCTATTGCAAACAGCTACACAGCCAACATCACATACCC
>DNBN01000326.1:0-174 GCA_003491845.1 Porticoccaceae bacterium
CAGGTTGCTGACGGTGATCTGATTCATGCAGACCGCCACGGTGGGGTAGTAATCCCGTCTGAGGTATTGGACACATTAGAAGTAGCAATCCTCAAACTCCTGGACACCGAAAAGCTAGTTCTCGACCCTGCTCGCAAAGACGGATTTGATTTAGACGCGTTCGAGACTGCATGG
>DNBN01000326.1:491-3519 GCA_003491845.1 Porticoccaceae bacterium
TATCGTGAAAAAGGCGCCCGATTGCGTGGTTCAAATTTGGTTGTTTTAAACAAACGATTGCCGTTTGGTATTGTCAGGCGAGCATACCAGTTGTTAGTTAACTACTTACTTTGTTTGGTTTCTGACTCCTTCGAGGCAGGAACCGTAGAGCCCCATACGGAGTCATTTTGAACCTATGAAAGCCTGCCGCTGTTATATTTATACCTATGAGCAAATATCTTGCTGTGACTGATAATTCGTGCATAGCAATTATGCTGATGGGAATGGCGTTGAATGCGCAAGGCATCGCCAATGTCGCATTCGTTGATATTTCTGACAACCGCTTAGAGCTTGCCTGTAGCTTTGGGTTCAAGGCTGTGGCAAGCGGATCGGATGATATGCGAGAGTGGCATCGCGGCGCTGACTTTGTGGTCGAAGCCACAGGCGTTCCCGCCGTCGCATCAGGTCTGACAACTTATATGGCCAACGGTGGAAAAGGGCTATTTTTCGGTGTCTGCCCGTCAGATTCCAAAATTGAAATCGCACCCTTCGAAGTGTTCCGCAGGCAGCTTACCCTTGCGGGCTCACACTCGCTTAACCATAATATTCCCCGTGCGTTGGATGCACTCACCGGGCTTGGCGAGACGGTTGAACGAACGGTATCACATAAATTGCCGCTCAGAGACATCGCATAGGTACTCGATTCCAAACCACCGTAAGATAGCTTGAAAGTGCATTGGGTCGCGAGTTAGTCGTCACGGGCAGCGTCAGATTAAACTAGGTGGCACTGTCAGACAAAACGAGCTTGAGGCGGGCAGGGCGACTTTATAGGTACTTATCGCAACATGATTTGCTGGACGCCTCACAGATTTTGAGGCACATTGTGAGTGTTCAACAGGGAGATTCTGCCCTCTGTGTGTTATGGTAAAGCACATTTATTAGCACATCATAATAATGCTGTTATAAGCATATGTNNCTTGAACTGGTGGAGCAGGGTAAGCTGTCAGAGCAAGGATTTATTGCTATTCTAGGCGTTTAGGCAGTTTTATGCATCGTCCATCAGACGTATAAAGGTTCGTTGTGGTGCTAATCGAAGACTTTATCTCTCGGTTTGGCCAGCTTCGATAAACTCTCTATCAACGGTTGGCATCGGCAAATCAGCGATAGCCGCCTCGAATGCTTGAAGTCTTTTATATATAGATATTAGCTCAATGATTGTTGTCCAAGAAGACACTAAAAACTGGAAAGATGATGCAACCTGTCCAAATGCTCGCAGTATTTGGTTCATAATTCCTAGCGTTATTCGGCCAGATACAATGGTAGGAATTAAAAATACGTATGCAATAACATTGTCTGCTTGCACATACATGTATCTGAACAAGTTAAAATATGTATAATGAATAAAAATCCTAAAATAATTTTTTCTGACGTTAGAAAATAACTCTGTTAGAGATTCAGGCCCAGCCCTTTCTGAACTGTCCTCGCCTAATACCAGCTCTTTCCGAAAAGCTGCCTCCACTCTTTGATTTTTAAACTCTAATCCTGGTAACTTTATACCTGCGACTAAAAGTAAAAGGGTTCCAAAGGTCGACCAGAATATTGCGATTGTAACTAGAGGATAAGGAATCTGGCCGATTAATGGTAGTTGTTCTACATGGACCGAGAGCGCGGCCAACACCGGTAAGAAAGCAACAAGGGTCATCACTGAGTCCACAAATGCAATCCCAAGTCCCTCCATTATGCCTGCAAATCGCATTGTGTCTTCTTGTATTCGCTGCGAGGCGCCTTCTATCTTTCTAATTTTCGCCCAACGCTCAACGTAGTAGTCATTCATCGCAGTGCGCCAACGAAAAATATAATGTGATGTAAAAAATCGGTTGGCAATTATTAAAGCGATGTATGGAAAAGCAATTAACGAAAAAGTTCCAAGATGAGAATACAAATCAAGGGTGGTTACTTCACCTGAACCAGTGAGTGCATTTTGAATATCGTCATAAAACGGTCCGTACCAAGCGTTAATAACGACAGATACCTGAACCGATGTGTAAGACAGATAAATTAGTAACGCTGATCCCAGTATAGACCAGTTTGACCAGGTGTGTTTCGTTTTAAAGTTCCAAAATAGGTAAATTGAGCCTGCACCAAATAAAAAATATGCGTCGAACCATAGAAATTCTGGTGTGATGAAATGCCCAAGTCCAATTACTGTTTGGCTTTCTTTTAAGTTGAAACCTAAAAACGTGCCAATGCTCTCGCCCAAGGTGTACCAAACTATGATGAGCGTCATTATCCATGCTGATGAAGAAACAAAAAAATACCGAGGAGAAGGGAAAAACGAACTGAACATCTCTGGTAACCTCTAAAAATCTGACTACTGTTTTTACTGTGCTAAGTTACTAAGGATGGAGCATACATGACTGACTGGTTGTATCAAATTAGAATTGTTGTCACCTCTGCATTATCGACAGACCTTCGGTCGCGAGGTACTTCGACAACAGCTATAAAAGTCACAGAGATTGCAAAAAAATATGATATGCAAGCCGTCTGTACCTACGATGCGTTCAAGGCATACTGCGAAGAAGCAGAGCGAAACGGATTAGACGGTTATTCTCTTTACAATTGGACAAAGGCGACACTTAACAATCCTGCCAAACGCGAAAAGCATCAAAAATCTTTCGCTTTCTACCGCGATAATGATCAAATTTATCCTAAGGATGTGGCAGAATCTTTGTATCGCGACCTTATGGCACTGAACTCGCCAGATATTCTTGAAGTTAAATTAATAGACTCCAATCCAGAAAATAATCCTCAGCCACCGCAATGAAAATCAAGATTTAACGGCTGTTACAGCCTTAGTAATTGTAATTTAGCCAATTTTGCAGGATTTGAAGCTGCAAGAAACACTACTCTCGTCTGAACTACAAAGGATTTTGCCGCAAGCAGAAGCCGCGGAGTCAATCGTGAACCAATTAGCGAATAACGTCGCCGAAAAGACTGATCAGATTGCAAATCTAGACAACCAAATAGCTGTAGACGCTGATAGCGTTGC
>DNBN01000189.1:0-2365 GCA_003491845.1 Porticoccaceae bacterium
CCTCCACCTCCACCACAGGCGCTAAGTAGCAATAACAGCGTAATAATGACAAGGTTCGGAAAAAAACGTTCGACAAAGTTATTCATAATCAATTGTCCTAAGCCTGATTAATAAAATTGATGTTAGTGCTTGCATCAAAGGGATCAGGGAAATTGTTCAACGTCGGAAAAATCTGGTGGATGCCATCATTGGGTATCCCCATCCAACTGGCGACAATGGCAGAGCACTGCGAGGATGAATGGGTGGGAATAAAACGACCCCGACCCACGTCGAGTCCTTGATCTAACATCAAATCAGGGAAGGTGCCATAAAAGCGTCCACCCTCCACCATGCCACCAAAGGCCAATGCATTACCGGCCCACGCGTGGTCTGTGCCAGCGGTAGCGGGGTCATTGCCATTGGGTGTCAAGGTGCGGCCGAATTCAGAGCCAACATAGGTCAACACTTTATCAAAATCACTCTGTATATGAAGACAATCGCGAAATGCTTTTAATGCTGCACTCAACTCCACCATCTGAGCATTGTGATTTGGCAACATATCGGCATGGGTATCAAAGCCATTCATCTCAACAAAGTAAATCGGCCTTTTGTTACTCTCCGCAGATCGACCGGCAATCATTCTGGCCACCGTCTTCAATCGACTGCCAATGGTGCTCTCAGTGGAGACCCCGGCCGCGGCAAAGATGTCATCAAAATCAACGCCCGATGCATCAGCGATATTGAAAGCCGATTGCACGATGGCTTCAGCGTCCACCGCCGATCCGTACACAGAGGCATATTTCTGTGCCATCAAATGGGCGGAAGTATCAATGGAATCCATAGAATTGTTCACCAGCAAGCTTCGCGCACCAGTAAAACCGTTGAGTGACGCTATGCCGTTAGCACTTAAAGAATAGGCATTAATTTCACCATTTAAACTGACCTGAAAGGGATTCAGTCCGGCCACCGAAATCAATGGTGAAACCAGCGAATTGGTATTGTATTGAGTTAAAAACTCGGCCATTCGTCCGCCCCAGCCATAGCTAAAGTTACTGACAGGCTCACTTTGAAACTGGCGTTGTTGGTCCGAATGAGAAAATAACCTGGGGGGTAAATCAGCGACCTGTAGAGAATTACTTATGTATTCATCGCGGGTAACAGGCATGACCAAATTACCGATGTTACATAATACCGCCAGTTCTTGATCATTAAACATCTGCGCCAAACTTAAACAATCCGGGTGCATACCAAACTCACTACTGCCCACATCGCCGTATACCTCAGCTGCGGATTGCAGGTTCAGCGGATTTAATTCGCCTTCAGCCAGGGCAATAACACCGCGGTTGGTGGAATAATTTGTTCTCAGTTGACTGTCTCCCATGGGCACGATCATATTGAAAGAATCATTCCCTCCGTTGAGAAAGACAAACACTAAGGCGCGATAATCATTGGATGCAGCCAACGCTCGGCTAGCGCCCAGCAAACCGGTTAGTCCCAGTGAGTTGGATGCCAGTGATGAAGCTAAAGCCAGGGATGAGGTTCGCTTTAAAAAGGTTCTGCGCGAGAGTTCCAGCTGGTTACAATTTTTAATCATTTTATTTCTCTATTATCTTTTTATTGATGAAAAATACAGATTAGTTGCAACTACAACGGTTGTTTGACTGATCGGTTTACTTCGGCTGAAGAATTATTTCCCTACGCTAATATTCATTGCTCAAGAAACAAAGGTTGGTTAACGGTGGAGGGGCTTACGCCACTGAAGTTGTTCCTTTAAAAGCCACCTCATGTTAAGTTATCAAAATTGAGAAGTTCAACACGCTACCAGAGCGACTGCTTTAATTGGATTACCTATGTCTATTCAGTGGTACCCCGGCCATATGCGCAAGGCCAGCAATGAGATGGTCGAGGCACTGCCGCTGGTCAACGTCGTTATTGAAGTTTTAGATGCTCGCATCCCCTTCAGTAGCTCAAACCCCTTCATTCATGAATTGAGTTCCGATAAACCACACATTAAGCTTCTAAACAAAACAGACTTGGCCGACGCCAGTATTACCCAACAGTGGCAGGATTATTTTGAACAACAGAAAAACACTAAAACCCTGAGACTAGATCTAAAAAATTATGATCCCAGCAAGCAAATTATTGATCTGATTAATAAACTCAGTCCGCAGAAAGAAGGACGCAATACCTTAGTCATGGTCACCGGCATACCCAATGTGGGCAAGTCGTCGCTGATCAACTGTCTGGCAGGCAAACATATCACCAGAACCGGTGATGAACCCGCAGTCACTAAAGGCCAACAAAGAATAAATCTGCGCAACGGCATTATGCTACTCGACACGCCCGGTATTCTTTGGCCAAAAATTGAAAACCCTCAGGGTAGTTA
>DNBN01000189.1:2615-2960 GCA_003491845.1 Porticoccaceae bacterium
ATTGAAAACCCTCAGGGTAGTTACCGTCTTGGTACCACAGGGGCTATAAAAGATACCGCAGTTAGTTACGAAGACCTGGCATTTTTCGCCGCAGAATTTTTACTCAAAGCTTACCCTGAACGCCTAAAGGAGCGCTTCAAGTTTGAACAGCTACCCACAACAGAAATGGCGCTACTTGAAATTATTGGAGCCCAACGAGGCTGTCTTAGAACCGGCGGACGTGTAGATTTAGAGCGCGTATCAACGATCTTTATCAATGAATTGAGAGCTGGTCTTTTTGGCCCGCTGGGCTTTGAAACACCTGAGATTATCGACGTTGAAATGCAGTATGTAGCGGTTTTAAAA
>DNBN01000079.1 GCA_003491845.1 Porticoccaceae bacterium
AGATACCCCATTAATCCTATTACGAGGCTACCTTGCTGAATCAACGTTTTAATAGCCTTAGTACCCGCTTGAGAGACCTGCTGAACATTAAAGGTGGCCACAGAGACTAAATGACCCGACATTGATTGGTCAAAAAACTTAAAGGGGAGTATTAAATAACGCTCAAATAAATCAGTTCTCAATGCGTGCACAAGGTAATTAGCAACATAGGCGAGAAAGTAGGTACCTATAAGGTACCCAAAGCCCCTTATCGCACTAATTAAAACAAGGAAAATGGGTATAACAAACCAACTTTCAGATAACATTTTTTCAGAAAAAAGATATTTGGCAACACCCGCGGTAAATCCTGTTTTAGGTAAGCTTTTAGCATCCGTTGCAGACCCAGTCAGAGAACCAACAGTATCAGTGATATAACCAAGAAGATCTATAAACGCGATTTCAGCAGAGGTATGTAATATCAAGCCGAAGACAGCCATCAAAAAGGCAAGCCAATAACGCCTAACATACCTAAGAAGTCGGAAATACGTCTGAGTTCCAGAAGGTTTTTTAGAGTCAATCATAAGACAATAAACTCACACATTGGACGCCCCAATTAGCACACAAATTCATATACAATCCTATTAAACACTGGTCTCGCGCACCAACAACCCAGCATCACTTGCTGACATTGGTTACCCAAGGCTATGATTAAACCACATCAACGCCTTCTGATGCATAACTTGATCAAAATAACTGATTAATCTGGAGCAAAATCTTCGACAATTAGACACTTAGAGCCGAACCATATAATTTGCCCCAGCAAGGTCGCCTATTAAGCTTATCGCCACCATGCCTGGCAGGTAAAACATCTTGGAAATATTTGATCTCGAACCCCAAAGGCTTCTAATTCTCCATCAGAAGACCAAATAAAACTAACCGCTCCCTGAGAAGATGTTCTCCATAAGCGACTATCAATTTTTTGGTATCGTTTCACAATAATGGGATGGGGATGTCCATAATGATGTCTAAAGCCGCTGGAAAAAACCACATGCTTGGGCATTATCCGCTGGACAAAATCCCTAGAGGAAGATGATTGACTGCCATGATGAGGAGCCACAAGTACGGTTACTCTCGCCGAGGGTAATGTATCATCATGGAGTAAACTGCGCTCTGCATTAACACCAATATCACCAGTCAAAAGAATAGTCTTATCCTGCCATCTTATTTGTATAACACAGGAACTATTATTGCCTTCCTTAGGACCAGTAAAAGGAGGCCATAATACATCAAATATAATTTTCGGAGTGCTCACAGAAAGACTGGACTGACGCTCCTCCCATTGCCAATTTTGACCCGCATGACATGCCGTGAACTTTGTAATATTTGGCAAAGGCGGAGTGTGTCCCTGTAAATATTTATAATATCCCGGACCCATTGACACTTGTCCAATAGAGATCTTAGACGCCAAAGGTAGAAAGCCTCCGCTATGATCATTATCTTCATGACTAATTATTACCCTATTTGCTTTGGAATATCCCATATGACGCATAAAAGGTAATACAACACTGGTCCCAGTATCAAAATGCTTACTATACTTAGGTCCTACATCATAAATTAATAACCTTTCACCGGCCTCAAACATCACCGCAAGCCCTTGTCCAACATCAAGTATCGTTAATCGAATATCACTTTTAGCAACTGGAAATAAACTAATCAAAGCTAATGGAAGCACCGCAATAAATTTATAAATAAAGCTCCCAGGCAGAAACACACCTAGACACGCGGTTAATATAGCGACTATTACTGGCCAATCTAGCGCAAAAGGGACCCTTAAGAAACCAAGATTATTTGGAATCGTCTGAAGTAACCAATTGATGGGAAGAGTAGTCCAATCTGCCATCATCCATATCATTGCTGATAACTCAGGAAAACTGTAATAAAAAAATACACCTAAAAGAGTCAATGGTACTGTGGTTATTGAAACCCAAGGCACTGCAAACAAATTAACCATGGGGCCCAACCATGAAATTTGGCCCATAAAGATAAGCAGAGGCACGCACATCAGGCAAATGAGCGCAATTTGCGCAGACAACAAGCGTTTAAAAATATTAGGCTTGGGAGCAGAATGTCTCGGATAGAACCAACCTATCAGCGCAGCCACCGCAGTAAAAGACAACCAAAATCCAGAGCTTAAGATAGCCAAAGGCTGACTTATCGCAATACAAAGAAGAGCCCAACAAAAAATTGCCCACGGGTTTATCTGCCTAAATATCAACTTGCCCAACATGATAACTAGTAGCGCAACTAGTGCTCGTTGAGTTGGTAGGGTGAAGCCGGCCAAAAGACTATAAATAACAGCAAATATTATGCTTATAGCTATGGGTAACCACAGGGATAGCCTGCGAAAAACTGTATACGCTAAACCGTTAGCCGGAACAAAAATCAATGGCCGAACGATAACTGACCCAAGCGCAAAACCCAAACCGCCAACTAATCCTATATGCAAACCAGATATCACAAGTAAGTGTATGACACCCAACCTAGCTAGATCATCCCACCAAGGATCAATGTTTTTTTTATCACCCACCGCTAGAGCCATTAATATCCCCTTACCTAGGGGGGAGATATTACTCTGTTCAATAGCGGCACGTAAATCCAGTCGAATAGTGTTAATTTGAACCAATAGTTTGTCAGATACCGAGGGTTGATAATTATGTAACTTTTGATTAGCTGCGCCAGCACGCACGTAACCGAGGGCAGAATATCCGTGTTGAATTAACCAACTATGGTAATCAAAGCCGCTTGAATTAAGCAAACCACGAGGTCTACTTAAACGAACCTTAAACTGCCAATAGTCTCCTGCCATTATTTCTGAATCTGTATCTTCAAAACTGTCTAAGTAATAATTTAAACGAAGCTTAATCAGTCCAACTTTGTGCTTAGAATCACTAAATAGATGGGCATTACGAACTAAAAAATTAAAGCTAGTCCGACGCTCATCATCCTCAGTGACCTCCAAAACTAAGCCAGAGACTAAAAAATCAGCTCCATGAAGTTCCATTTTTAACTGACTATCATCAATATTAACTGCTTGAAAAACCCCCCAAGCAACCCCCCAAAAGTATAGTAAAATCACCAAAGTAGTCTGTTTGATGCGCTGTGTAATGACAGGCTTAACCCATAAAATGGTAATCCAAATACCATTTATAGAGGCAAGAGCAAGCATATAATCACTAAAATCTGGCAACTCCGGAAAAAATGCTACTGAGAAAATACCGATGCTTACCGCCAATAAATAGGTCATACAAATCCTTGTATGCAGATGCTTTAAGGGCTGTTAATATTGAGTTGTCCCTGCACCTTAAGTGTAGCTGGCGAGCTACAATAGTTAACCAAAAAGGGCGATAAAAACATGAAAAATTTACTTGTTATTTATCATAGCCAAAGTGGCGGTACCAAAAAGATAGCTCAGAGTGTTTTACACGGCTGTAGTCAAGAAACTGACGTAAGCATACGAGCACTAGGACCTTTTGATGCTGATATTAACGATCTTCTTTGGGCTGATGGTGTTATTTTTGGCACCCCTGAAAATTTCGGATATATGAGCGGTGCTTTAAAAGATTTTTTTGATCGTACATTCTATCCCGCAGAACCTTACCAGATAAATCTACCCTACGGCCTGTTTGTCAGTTCTGGTAATGATGGCACTGGTGCTGTGAGAGAAGTCGACCGAATAGTCAAAGGTTACCCACTTCGAAAAATCTGTGACCCACTAATAATTGTTGGAGAATTTAAAGAGACCGATGAACCTATATGCGAAGAATTCGGCCTAGCGATTGCTGCTGGCTTAGCATTGGGCATATTTTAGTCAGATCTTGAACCAACAAATCAATAGACGAAAAAAAAGCGTAAAACCAAAGTTCTACGCTTTCAATTTGGAGCGGGAAACCGGGTTCGAACCGGCGACCTGTACCTTGGCAAGGTACCGCTCTACCAACTGAGCTATTCCCGC
>DNBN01000097.1 GCA_003491845.1 Porticoccaceae bacterium
CACCACCACCGCCGGATGAATTATAAAAACGGCCTTTATTAAATGACATGTTGATGGTGCCCAAAAGATTTTCTTTACTGTATAACCAAGGCTGATCCGCCCACTGGAGATCAAGAGAAACCTTTCCAAACTCGCTATCTATTGGCGGAGGAAGATTCATTGCTGTAAAGATCTCACCAACATCATTGATACTGACTGATCCTTTAAACCGACTACTATACTGTTTACCATTAAAACCCCAGAAAAACTGAGACTGATCGTTTCCTTCTTCACTTTCAAACTGTAACCCAAAAATGTTGCCAGTGACGCTAGATAATATTGCGCCTTGAGGCATAGGCCGAAGAGAAAGTGAAAAATTACCAAGGACATTTTCACCCGAAGTGAGCTTATCTACAGAAACATCAATCCCTGTAAACAATCTAGGATCAATCAAAGAGCGATCAACTGAAGTCTGCCATAGCTTATTTGAGAGGGCCAAACGCGTCAAATTCAGACGTGGTATAGCGTCTTTGTTAAAAGGAACTAATGCTCGGCCATCAGCAACATCACTGGTAAAATCAATCTTCGCCTGGTCTCTATCAATAGTTGTCTTTGATCGAATATCCCTTACCTTGATGCCTGAAATAGCTAAATAATCAAAGCTCAAATCGAAGATAGGCGACCATGTTTTTGTGCCCCCCTGCTCAGTTGGCGAAGTGCCTTGAAATAGCTTTATCAGCGGCTGCCAAGACTCTATTTCGGTGGTAGCTAAATGACTACCAACGAGAATCTGATCAGGGTCAGGCAAGCTTAAGGTTCTATCATATGACACTAATCCTCGCTGTAAGCGACCTTCATAAAAACGTAAATCAGACACTAATTTATCGCCTAAGGTTCCTTCTAGGCGAGAAAAACCCTGGTCAAAGTGGACTTTTAAAGCCAGCGATCTTGGGTCACCAACAGCCTTACCTAGAGGAAGAGGAAGCTTAATAGCATTTGCTATTAACTGACTTTTCAGTGTTAAGGTTACCGGACTTTCATACTTTATATACTCGGCTCCTGCACCTGATCCTGCTGAAGCTAATGGATTGAAAACCACCAAACCCTCTAGGGAAATATTACCGCTTAAAACATCATTCCAAGGAAATTGGACGATCTGGTTCAAGCTGCTAGATTGTACCGATGTAGTCAGTTTAATCTTTTGCAAACCATCAGATCGCTCAAAAGTAGCTTTCAGCGGTTGTTGCCAAAACCGTCCCTTAATGGTGTTTGAGGTAAAGCCTTTATCGCCAGAAAAATCTAATTGCCCGTAAATATCAGTCACTTTATAGGGCGTATTAGGAATAGATATCTGAGCATCATTTAAGGTGCTTGTTACCTGATAAAGAGATCTATCAACAACAGTTTGCATACTAGATAATGGAATATGTAAATCAAGTATGGCATCAACATTGCCATTATATTTCCAATCAGATAGCACACCAATGCGCTCTTGAAGTGGTGATTTTGACAGGGCCTTTAACGCACTGGATACAGTTGCCTGGGCATGTGCATCGATCAAAAGTAAACTGTGGTTTGGATGATTAGGCGGAAGCTTGTCGGTTGTTATTTTAGCATTTGATAGATTTACCTCACCAATAGTGCCTGATGTAAGGTGTGCAGTTGTACTGCCGTCATCCTGTAGTACTGTGGCGCTAATATCTCGTAGTCCAAGCCACTGGGGATGATAGTCAAGCTGGCCATCTTTAATATCAACTAATAATTGAGTAGTCCGAAACCGTTGATCTTCAATCCCCGGACCAAATCTTTGCAGCAGCCCTAACTGCTTAACATTGCCTTTTAGATTAGCTTCCTGCAACCATTTCAACAACGGGGGCGACAACTTATACGGAAGGTACTGATGTGTATATGATGCATCAATATCAGTCGCCCCGATCAAAAGAGTAGTGATAGGCGCCGTTTTTTCTGGCGATGTATCTAAAGCTACTGAGAATAAAAAATTGGCATTGCCCGCAGCAAGCTCTGTCTTTAATAGCGAGCTTCGCACCACAGTGGTCTGATTTGTAGAATCATCTGCTATATAGATAGTACCTAACGCCTTGTTAATAGGTAAATAGTCTTTATATACACCAGGGAAAAACAGACTCAAACCATCTTGGTCGGCAAGATGAACGAGTGACTGATTGCCTGATACTTCAACATATCCATCAACGCCCTTTACCCCGGGTATCCCTTTAAATGGCGCCATATCAACATCAGTAATATTTGCCGAAGCAAAATAGCCCGCTTTATTGTGGCCATAGGTCAATGCGCTGAGTTCCCCCTGCAGATCTAACTGATCTATAATATTTAGCGCTGCATCATCCGCAATGTTAGCTTTTTCGATCAGACCTGATAAAAAACTTAGATTGATATAATTTACAGAAACATCATAATCGCGCCACGGCAAATCGAATCTCTGACTATAAAGAATATTTAATGGTTCAATAACAGTATCAGACCACTCCGCTTTGAGATCCTGAAGCCGAAACCCCCATTCACTATCAGCAAGGTACCAGCCGATGATATTGGACTCTACATTGTTAATTGCTGGCGCATCGGCAAACCAGTCAAGTGGCAATTTTGCAACCGATAGAGATCCTTCAAAATCAAGACTACCTCCGGGTTGAATATCAATCCATAACTGACTATTTAGACCAGCCCGAAATTCTTTAATATTCGAAAAAACACCTGGAACCAGAGATTGACCTAGATCAACTAAGGACGATGAAATATCAAAATCATCAATCTTTAAATAGGCTAGGCCACTAAAAGATGCCAAATCTGAAGGATCACCAAAACCTTCTATAACAAAACGAGCGGGCGAATTGTTATCCGATAAAAATAGTGACATCTCACCACGATGAAAGTCGTTATCATTTTCAATCTTAACTGAGCCGCCTTGCAAATGAACAATTTGACCTGAAAATGCACGTAATTGTATTTCGATTTTTCTTAGATTAATGAGTCTACTATGAGTAAATGGCTTGAGTAGAACATCTAGCTCAGTTCCTGTATCGATATTAGACTGGTCACTTGGAAGCCAGCTGCCGAACTCATCCTCGGTAATGACAACTGTCAGAGTATCAATGGTTAATTCTCGCCAGACCATGTTGAGATGCCAAAGACTACGCGCCAAATCTAACTCAGCCCGGGCATTACCCAGCGACACAGAAGACTTCCTACCTCCATCTGAAACCAGCAAACTGGCAATATCAAGAACAGGTAATAGCCCAGACCACTGGGTCTTAACCTCACCAAGTTCGACCTGTAGGCCTGTATTATCCACTAAGAAGGTTTCTATTTCGGCTCTAATACCATCAACCTGACCCACAGTTTGGCGGCCAATCAAGATCAACATCACAGTCACAGCAACTAGCGACGCTGAACTAAATAGTAGCAATCGACCAAATGATGTTAAGACTGCGATTAATCTAGGATTCATTTTTAATCTCAAATAGAAACAATATCAAACTTTTCACGCACAAATGATGGCTCATCTACTATCTCAATTGTACAGTTAAATTGCCTTTCTAGGGTCTTTGAAATAGAGACTTTTGATGCTTTAACAAAGTCGATCATCTCAGAGGAAGCTCGCAACTGGAGGTGGCTGGACTCATACGCTTTAGCCGCCCCACTCAACTCCCTCCACATTTCTAGCATAACTGTGTCTAACGACTTAAGCACACCACTACCTTGACATGTTGAGCAATCCGTCATGAGTATTTGTCGTAAGCTGTTATAGCTTCGTTTACGACGAATTTGGATGAGACCAAGCTCGGTAAAATGGCTTATAGTTGCATTGACTGGATCATTTTCCATCATCTTTTTTAAAGAACTCAGTATTTGCTGGCGATGATGCTGATTTTGCATATCGATAAAATCAATAATAATGATTCCTGACAAATTTCGAAGACGAATTTGTTGCGTTATGACACTGATAGATTTTAAGTTAGTCTGAAAAACAGTTTTCTCAAGATCATGTTGTCCAACGTGAGACCCAGTATTTATATCAATCGTGGTCATTGCCTCAGCTTCATCAAAAATAACATAACCGCCATCATCTAAATCGAGCCTACGAAAAAGAGCCCTGTGTATTTCATCATCAATCCCATAGCCATTAAAAATGTTAGGTGCATGACTGACACAGGTTAAAGCTAGAGACTCTTCACCGTAGTAGTGACTCCAAAAGTGATATAAGTCGTCATATATTTGTTGGTCATCAACTATCACCTCATTCAACTGCCTAGGAGCAATGTCTCTTATCAAACGCTGAGTAACAGGTAAATCAATATAAATACACCCGGGGCTCTTTGACTGACCTTTGGCAAGTAACACTGATGACCATGTGTCCAGTAAAAATTGCAAATCAATTTTAAGGGACTGCATATCAATATCAGCGGCATCAGAACGTAAAATAAAGGTTCCTTGATGCGGCTTTGCTGCGCGATTAAATTCCTCGAACATGCAACGCAATTGAGTTTTAAGTCTTTTCCTCTCATCCCTGCTTTTAATAAGGTGTGACACTTTCACCGCATTGCCTGCGGGCATAAAAACAAGATATCTTGAGGCAATAGAGACTTTCATCGTTACCCTGGCACCCTTCGCATCGACAGCATCCTTGATAACCTGCACGATTATATTTTGTCCCTCATGTAACAAATTTTTTATTGTGGGCGGCTGATCCTCTTTACCGGAGTTGGCTTTGTTCATCAGTAGCGGTGCATCTATATCTGCCAAACCTAAAAATCCATTTTTAGGTTCACCAAAATCCACAAATGCTGCTTCTAAGCCAGGTAAAATACGCATAACCGTAGCCCTATAAACGTTACCCACTAACCCAACTGCGTCAGCCCGCTGAATGTGAAGCTCTTGAAGTATGCCATCCTCAAGGACAGCAACTCGAGTTTCTTGTGGCTCATGATTGACCACAAACTGACATTTCGTATTAGTCATTTTTACACCCTATTGTGCGACGCCAGACTGCCATAGAGGCACTCCAAATTGAGCTAAAAGATGACAGGTTTGTATGATGGGCAAACCGACGACACCGCTATAACTTCCCTTTAGATTATCTACAAATACCGCACCAAACCCCTGTATTGCATAGCCACCCGCCTTACCATTAGGTTCATGCGTATCCCAATAAGCCACAATTTCTTTATTTAACAGAGACCGAAATGTCACTTCTGTTTGTGAAACCAGCACCTTGCTAACCCCACTGTGTGTCAAGGCAACAGCAGACAATACAAGATGTGTTCTTCCCGACAATGTTTTTAACATCTGAATAAATTCAGCCTTGTTATTAGGTTTACCAAAAATCTGATTACCTATCATTACAAGAGTGTCAGCGCCTAATATGGGTTTATCGCTAATATTGAGTTCAGCCACGGCTATAGCTTTCTTAAGAGCTAATCGTCGCACAAGTTCTAAACTGGACTCCTCTGAATACCTACTTTCATCAATATCGGGCGAGACTGAACAATAGCGGACACCAATTTGTTGCAAAATTTCTCGCCGACGAGGAGAACTAGAGGCTAGCACAACATCATGTGGTGTTTCATTTTGCAGATTTTTAAACATAAAAAGCTAAAACTTGGTTTTATATTAGAGGATTATATTAGCAATATAATACATGCATTTACTGCCTTTATTAACGAATCCGCCTAAGTGATATATCAAACAGCGGCCACACTACTGACGAAACAAGGGCAACTATAAAGATATAATTATAATTCTCTGGAGCTTGCCATATTGAAAATAGAAATTTACTCATAAGCTCTGAAAAAATAACTAGCAAAAATACAAATAAACACCGGTGTGCCAGGGTGAAATAAACTAACCAACCGCTGAAATATAGAGGAACAGCACCCACAAGAGAAAAAAGCAATATATTAACACCAAGAGGAGACCCAAAGACAAGATCAGCCAGGAGACCCATTGAGGCTGCAAAAACAATACTTTTTTGATCAGACTTAAAAATGATCCAAGCAATCATTATTAATAGTAAAAAATTAGGCCGCCAATAAATGAGATCCCCTGACACAGGAATAAGCTGCAATACCAAGGCCGTAAAAATAGACAGTACAAAAGCCGG
>DNBN01000150.1:0-559 GCA_003491845.1 Porticoccaceae bacterium
TTTGCTTGCGTTTATCAGTCACAGCAGCGGCTCTTGGGAGTTCGATGAAAAGGCACTGACAATTGCCGCAGGCGACTTAAATAAAGACGGCAAGCAAGATATTGTTGCGATTGATGAAAACAATGCGCTTGTTGTTTGGGAAAGGGAAGATAACGACCACAACGGCTCGACTGACTGGGGGTATACCATTCTTTGGCGCCCAAGTGATGGACTACCCAGCAAGCCAAAGATTTGGTTGGTAGATATGGACCAGGATAGCATATTGGATATTGTTATATCTAATGCAGACCGCGAGGACTCGACGGTTGGTGTTCAGATCTTACATACCTTGCTTGACGAAAATAACGTTATTTCTGTGGAGGATTATTTAAATTATGGGCCATCGTTTAATTACATCGATACTATTCTTCACCACGAAGCAACCCCTCCTACAATTATCAAATTTGTTCATATTTTTGACGAGCTAAGGGTATCAGGCGTAAAACTCAGAGCCGGTGAACCCGCGGAAGATCGAATTTACATGGAATTTGAAGATGTTGACGTTGGCTCCATGTGGTTC
>DNBN01000150.1:779-2000 GCA_003491845.1 Porticoccaceae bacterium
AGATCGAATTTACATGGATTTTAAAGATGTTGACGTTAGCGCCATGTGGTTCCAATACGAGTGTGATGACCCTTGTCTATCAGATCCCGGAATCACGCTCAGTGATCACAGCGACAGTAATGAAATGATGGCTTTCATCGGGCAAAAGGCCTATTTGTTTTCTATAGGCATCGTTAAGGAATTCTCAGCATTCTCAATAAACAGCAATACCATAGTTGATAGTGACCCATATTTTATTAATGGTAAACCGGTATCTTGGGGCGGCACCATAACCAAGCCCTTGGCCTCAGCCACTGGGCAGCTTGGTTATAGTGAATCTTACGACACAATAACCAAAGATCATGTGGTCTGTGGCCTCAAAGCATGTACTGTATTTTATAAGTCTGTAGATGATAACTGGATCAGTAGTTCAATCGTTGTTGCCGATGAATCGCGAGTGCACTATTTTAAAGAGACGTTATCTATTGCAGAGGATCAGGTCCATGTAGACATAAAGATCGCGGATATCGATGGCGATGGCGATGAGGATATTGTTATTGCCAGCAACGGTCCCCTTAATGGTACTTGGAAAAACGAGCGTAACGGCATATTTAAACAGGCTATTGAAGATAATAAAAACAGCGAAAACAATCAAATTGTGCCCTTGTTTATGCCGTCAAGAGAAACCGCAACAAGTTCCTATCTAGGTTTTTCTCCAAAACATTGGATCATTTTCCAAAATATTGATGCGGAGATTGCCGATCTAACGGGCGATGGCAGAAGCGATATACTGCTCCTGAACTCATTTCCAAAGATAGAAATGTGGATGCAAGATACTGTTCCTGATTTCTTAAACAACAAGCTCCTTATTCATGGGGATGCCATAGAGAAACAGGAGATGAGTGTTGACTTCACCCATATTGAGGTTAGCTCTGGGGACCCTAGATTCATGTGGGAGCAAATCGAGTGTGAAAAGAGACCTAAACGAATAGAAGGCGTTGTCAGTAGTGACAAATACATCAGGCTATGCAGTCCTGAGCCTATCTTGGAAAGCGCTGATGGGGCTAATTTTACTCCAACACCTGAAAGCCGGCCGATAAATAGCCCAGGTAACATAAGAGCAGTTATTCACGATAATCTCAGCGTTAAAGAGTCAAAATTTAGTTCACCGAGAAGCTACAGTCTCACAACCTATGAAAAATGGTGGGATACTGCCTCGGGTGTTTCAATGCCGTTGGGAAC
>DNBN01000150.1:2261-3377 GCA_003491845.1 Porticoccaceae bacterium
GTTGGGAACCCTAGTTGCTGTAGCTGGTGGCGCCTATTATGTGTACTCACGCACTTTGTACCCTTTAGTCGCCCCAGTCCCAACAGCAGACCCAATACAAGACGCAGAACTAGTCGAACATAATCAGCTAATCCCTAGCGCGTTCACAGATATAGCTTACTACTTGTCTGATAGTGATGTTCCAACTGCTAATTGTGCTGCTGTGGTTGCAGACAGGAGATTAGCTGAAACATCAGTATCTGAAGCTGCGCCCTGTGTGAGGACTGAGTGGTTCCGGCTGCCAGCTCATTTAACCTGCCAGAATTATAATGATCCTAATCATCAACTCGTTTGCGGCAATGGATTGGTTCCTTATTGGCGCTTAGGGACAGAGACAGATGACCACAGGAATACGCGCCTTGCAGAGGAGGTGCATCTTGCCAGCACACCCACCTATGCTCCCACCGCGGCTGATATTGGCTCTGTGATTTATACCAAGGCAACCGTGGTCCATGAAGATGGCAGCGAAGAGACCTATATGGGTCGTCCGATTAATGTTGTCGGTGTGAACTATCTTGGAAATATGGTACCCAATGGCGTGATAAAGGCTGATCTGGCCGGTATTTATCATGCTACTCTCAATTATCAATGGCAGTGGAAGGGTGAAAATAACGATGAATGGCAAGACATTCCAGGTGAAACTTCACATTCCTACAGATTACTCCCAGCCGATGTTGCAGACAAAGACCTGCGAGTGAAGATTGAGGGCACCGACATTAATGACCTTCCGTTTATGCTATTTGGCCCTGACATTAATAAGTTTAGCTATGCTGGCAAGCCGAAAATCACGGGTAATCCTCGCGTGGGCCATACCCTGACAGCAGAGTGGGGTAATATGGAAGATGAGGTCACTGAGTATCGATGGTTTTCAAAAGGACCTCATTTCATGGGCACAGGGAAAACCTATAAGGTCAAACTTCATGATCTAGATAAGGAATTATTTGTTTGGGCATTTTACGAAGATGGCAGTGAAACTAAGGGCGCTATATCAAACCTTAAAGGGCCAGTTACTCGCCCAGCTAATCAACCCGGATCTGTAAGCTATGAGGGTAGAATCAAAAAAGGCAAAGTCATTCG
>DNBN01000193.1 GCA_003491845.1 Porticoccaceae bacterium
AGAGCCGTGGATTACAGACAACCGGACCGGACTTTACCCATCCGCGCAACCGAAAACTGATCACCTGATAAGAGATAAGCCCACAATTCGTGGCGCGCGAACGTGATTGAACATTTTTGAGATTTGCCCGAACACGCCCGCAACCGCACCCAGCGGCTCAAATATCACTGATCCACGATGCGTGGAAAAAGCCCTTTCATAAAAAGGTTTCGTCTATGTTTCTTCACAACTGAATTCAGAAATCGTCATTTGTAGCAGGCTGGTTTTATTGCCTAAAAATACAGCTTTCTTACCGCTCTCAGCACAGTGCTCTATTGCTATATCTTTCACATTTTCTGGCAACTTGGCACATTCGTTTAAGTCAGAAGAATATGTTTTGTAAGGGTTACAGCCTGCATCAAAGCCGAAGGATAATTGCGCATATTTAATTTCAATCCCCTCCTCCGAAGACTTCACGATTTTAGGATCAATAATCGTTGATGTGTCGGAAGAAGACACATCTGCTACATCTCTTGGTCTTTCTGGAGCTCCTCCAGAAAGGCACCCAGAAACCATAATACTGCCCATTAGTATAATTGTTAAATTCTTAAACATGACTTTTCCGTCCTTTTTGCTGCAATATAAATTAATAAGTGACAAAGAGCTTTGCGAAGATAGTCGCATGCTGCCGATACGAAAAGCAACTAGAAATGATACTTTTCAACAGCGAACCGCAATACGCCGATGAGGTGATAAATTGCCTTTTCGATATATTAAGAGGCAAATTTTCATTCACTGATGCGATTTCGATCACCTGCGTGAATAAAGATCGAAAGGCTGGATGCAGCATGAACTGTCTATCATTGCAAATTGAACCAAAATCTCTGGAAATTGAGCCTGCGGCTTCCGTTACTTTTGTGCAGAGCGCCCCTGTTTAATCAAGATAAGACCCAGAACCCACCCAATCAGCACAAAAGTGAGACCAAGGATTATCTCAAACTGCACAACTGAGTTGGACTCAGTTCCGTAATCCGCGTAAGCAACCAATATCAAAAACGCTCCGAAGAGGTGCATCAACACCATAAATATATAGCCAAATACTATTTTCGACTTTGGAAAAAAGTAAGCAACCGAACGGAAAATTAATTTGAGTATCAACTTAGCCGAGATTGGATTGAGCCTATTTCACACTGTAACGCGACAATGCTATACTGAGGCCTCATCAAAAGATCCAATTCTTTAGATTTCTGGGTTGAACGCCGAAACGACACGCACGATCAAGGCAGGCACAAATTAGAGTTTTGGAAAATAACGTAGGCTCTAGCTGCAATTTTGCCTTCCAATTCACAGTACCGCCCCGACATATCAAAATAAATGCGCGGTTATGGCCACCTCTACCCACTCTTATACTTGAGGCGTGAAGAAGCTGAGGCCGCCACCATCCATACCAGGCTTCACAAGCCATAATTTATAAACCCGACCCGACAAAGAGAACTGAAACTAGATTGAAGAGTAAGCCATTGAAAAGGGCCCGACCTCATCCACTTTAGCCAAGCAGAGGATCAATCTGACTACCAAGTCTCAGATATAGTGCCATAAAATTGTCAAAAATCTTCTGTACTCGGTCTTGTCAGCCATTACCTGTACAATGAAAGACTTGCTCTGATTTCACCTATTTTCCAAAACGGCAAACCCAATTTATGGCCCGCCTTTAGAAGACGACCCGGTAGAGCCGTGCCACATTTCAATCTGGTGCTAATCGGACAAAACGGGCGGCTGGAATTTGAAGTGATCCTTTTTTTAGCTTCGCTGCGGGCCAATAGCCCAAAATTCGAAGGGCGGGTGTTTATTGCTGAACCACGGCCAAACCAAGCATGGACCATGAACCCGATGATCCGCTCTCAGCACACGCGAGATTTGATTGCAGAGCTTGGTGCGGAATTCATTGCCTTTGACAATAAGATTTTCGGCGAAAGCTATCCCTACGGAAACAAAATAGAATGTTTGAAGGCCATCCCTAACGATAAACCGTTTTTATTTTTTGACAGTGACACGCTGATATTGGATGAACTATGCGATGTGCCGTTTGATTTTTCGCGCCCAACTGCCTCGCTGCGCCGCACAGCAACTTGGCCGCAACCTTTGGGGCCAGGGCATCACTACGCGGATATCTGGAAAGATTGTTATGACATTTGTGGCGTAGACTACACTTCTTCGCTAGATGAACAATTTTCCGCTCAGGATTGGCGGCGGTACTTATACTTCAATGCCAGC
Source organism: Porticoccaceae bacterium (assembly GCA_003491845.1). Taxonomy (GTDB): domain Bacteria; phylum Pseudomonadota; class Gammaproteobacteria; order Pseudomonadales; family Porticoccaceae; genus HTCC2207. Next base: position 2,254 of record DNBN01000193.1, read on the forward strand.
TTTTTCTTTTACGAAAGCCCAACTAAATTCGGCGCGCGCTTCCTAGAGTTTGCCCAAAAGATCAAAAACAGCACGCGCCCTCGGATCACCCGACAATCTTTAGACCCTTGGCTGGACCAAGTGGTTTTGCCCATGGTTATTCACAGCTTTGGGGGGGGAAGACACACACTTGCCCGGGGATGGCTGGACGCAAAGACCAGCTGTCATTATCGTAGGATACCCCTTCTTTACGCCCGAGAGGATGATCGAGTCATCACGACACTAGAAAAACTTGCAAACCAAGCCCACATCCGCGCACGTCTGTCGCAGC
>DNBN01000152.1 GCA_003491845.1 Porticoccaceae bacterium
TTTGTTACGCATACTAACAACATCGATATTCTGAGAATTAAGTGCATCAAACACCTGATTAATTGATTGTGTTTTAAGCACTTCAACTTCAATACTGTGACTATCAATTAATACTACTGGATAATTTTGTATCAATGGGGCTTGGGTTAATGCTTGCTGAGTATCAAAAATAAACGTCTCTTTGTTAAGTTGTTTTAACAAGGCTTTAATACTCGTGTTTTGCACAATAATGCCATGGTCAATAATCGCGATATTACGGCATAGACTTTCAGCTTCCTCCAAGTAATGGGTTGTTAGAATAATCGTTGTACCCTGCTCGTTAATCTCTCTAAGAAATTCCCACATTGAACGTCGAAGCTCAATATCTACTCCGGCTGTCGGCTCATCAAGCACTAGTAGTTGAGGCTCATGAATGAGCGCTCGAGCAATCATCAAACGTCGTTTCATGCCACCAGATAAATTTCTAGACAAATCATCTCGACGTTCCCACAACCCAAGTTGCCGTAGATATTTTTCTGCTCGCTCAACCGCAATATTTTTTTTAATACCAAAGTAGCCCGCTTGAGCCACTAAAATATCAATGGGCTTTTCGAACTGATTAAAATTAAATTCCTGAGGAACAACACCTACGTACTGTTTCGCTGTTGAAAAGTCTTCATCAATATCGTGACCAAAAATAGTTACGCTCCCTGCAGTTTTTCTCACGAGGGAACAAATAATACCAATGGTAGTGGACTTGCCTGCTCCATTAGGCCCCAACAAGGCAAAAAAATCACCCTGGCCAACATCTAAATCAATCCCTTTTAGGGCCTCAAAAGAATCTTCGTAGACTTTACCTAAGTTTTTTATAGAAAGTGCTGTTTGCTTTTGGCGGTTCAAAGGGATCATCCAGTACGTTATTCGAAGTGGTAATATTTGGTAGTCGTTATTATATCTTGCACGATCCCAAAAGTCCGTTTTTAAGCAATTTTTGGGCTAGTTACGCTTAGCCGTTAGAGGCATAATACAACCCTAAGAGTAAAAAAGATGATGGGTCTATGCCACGCAAAACAATCCGCCGTTTTTTACCTGACATCAAAGGATTACTAGAACGTCCGTCACTGCGATGGATCCGCTCATTGCCTCAGGACCCAAATCTTTTACACCTTAACCGGCAGTCTGTCTCACTAGCTGTGTTTGTGGGAATTTTTTGCGCCTTTATTCCGTTGCCCATACAAAGTTTACTTGTCATCGCCCTGTGTTTTTGGATTGGTGCTAATCTTCCTTTGGCCATGCTCATTATTTGGATGAGCAACCCCATAACCATACCACCCATGTTCTTTCTCACTTATAAATTGGGCAGTTCTATTCTTGGCACTGAATTAGGTGAGTTTGCAGTCACTCTGAATTGGCAATGGTTCTCTCAACTTGGATCGGAAGTTTTACTTCCTCTGTTTGTCGGCAGTCTTATTGCTGGGACTTTACTGGCCATTGTGGGTTACTTCTTTGTCCTGTTTTTGTGGCGTTGGAAAGTCATTAAAAACTGGGAAGCGCGAAAAAACATTCGCGCAACAAAAAATCGCCTCGATCATGATTCGTAACGTAATTCCTCTGCTGGAGCAGAGCGACTAGCACGCAGTGCTGGGTATATTGTCGCGATAACATTGAGGACTACGGCAATACCAGCAATCATAAAAACATCAGACCAGCGCATATCTACTGGAATATAGTCAATGGGATAAATCTCTGTGTTCAGAAACGGTTGGCCCAAAAATGTTTCAATCCAACGCACAATGTCGGCCACATAATAACATCCAAGTACGCCAAGAAAGACACCCAATGTAATGCCAACAATACCGATCATGGTTCCCTGTACTAAAAAAATACTCACAATACTCCCTCGGGATAGGCCCAGGGTTTGTAATACAGCAATATCCTTACGCTTGTTCATCACTGACATCATTAACATTGAAACAACATTAAATGCCGCTATGGCAACGATTAAGAAAATTAGCAAAACCACCATATTACGAGATAATTGAATGGCTTGATAAAGATTGCCATGGGTCTGAAACCAATCTCTGAAACCATACCCAAAGGGGAGTTTATTAAGAATCTCATAGCCAATATTACGTGCATTAAATTCATCGTTGATCTGCAACCTAAATCCTTTTGCATGATCAGGTATTCCTGCAATTTCCGCCACCTTATCTAGAGCGCCTATAGCCAATGACTGATCGAGTTCAGTGTGAGTGGCAAAGATACCGCTCACGACAAATGAATAAACCCTAGTAGAACCATTTTTATTTTCAGGAACAATAATCGAGACCCGCCGATCAGCCTGAACATTTAAAGCCTCAGCGACCACTTCTGACAGTAATATCTCATTATTCTTGGGCATTGCCAATTGATTTCGTTCAAGCACTGCGGCAAGCCCTTCGGGCATAGCCGTCGCATCAAGCCCCAAGAAATGGATAGGGCGAGCAGTTTTTCGTCGACTTAACAAACCGTTTACATCAGCATAGGGAACTGCCTCAATGACTTCCTCTAGTGATAGTAGCGTGTTTCTCTGGGTCTGCCAGTTCTGGACACCAGTTGGATGAATCAACTGCACATGGGGGACCACAGAAAGAATATTTTCACGTAATTCACGATCAAAACCATTCATTACAGAAAGCACGACAATTAATAGTCCAACCCCTAACACCAAACCTGCAATCGCAAGTAAGGAAATAAAGGACACTAACAATTTTGAGCGTTGATCAGCAAAAAAATAGCGCAGCCCAATGAAAACTGGAATGGATTTAATCAAAATTTTGATCCACGCTAACCAGCGTGCCATTCTCTAATGTTAGTGTACGATCCATCTTTTTCGCAATAGCCTGGTCATGTGTGACTAATACAAATGAAATATTAAGCGACTGATTGAGCTCTATTAACAGATCCAGAATAGCGCTAGCAGTATTGGGGTCAAGATTACCTGTCGGTTCATCCATAAGCACTACCGAGGGACTAGTAATCAATGCCCTGGCAACAGCTACACGTTGCCGCTCTCCCCCAGAAAGCTCGGCTGGATGATGTTGTAATCGGTCACCAAGGCCGACTCTGACAAGTAGTTCAGTAGCTTTTCGCAATGCATCAACTGGAGAGCAACCTCCAATCAAAAGAGGAAGGGTCACATTCTCAAGTGCAGAGAATTCACCCAAAAGATGGTGAAATTGATACACAAATCCCACATGCTGGTTGCGCCAGGCTGCACGCTTAGATGCACCTAAAGTGCACCAAGATACATCACAAATCCGCACATCTCCGGCGGTAGGATCATCCAAGCCCCCAAGCAAGTTCAAAAGAGTTGTTTTCCCCGAGCCGGAAACACCCACAATAGCAATTTTTTCACCCTGTTGAATGGTTAAATTAACATCTGAAAGTACACTCAATGACATATCAGCCTGCAAATAGACTCGGCTTACATCAGATGCAACCATCACCGCTTTAGTGGTCATAACGCAAAGCCTCCGCAGGCAGTATTTGTCCAGCTCGCCATGCCGGATATAGGGTTGCTAACAAACTAATGACTAATGCACTGATCACTACCACTGCCACATCAGAAACCAATAACTTGGAGGGCAACGCACTTATCAAGTAAATACTAGGATCAAAAAAGTAAATACCCAGTGCGTGCTCTACTGCTGTGACAATACTACCTATGAAATAAGCTACTGCAGACCCTATGACTGTTCCGACACAAACACCCATAACGGCCACAGTCATACCTTGAACAATAAATATTCTAATAACCAAGCCTGAAGTCGCACCCATAGTTCGAATAACCGCAATATCCCGACGTTTTTCCGCTACCATGAGAACTAAACTAGCAATTATATTAAACGCTGCCACAGCAATAATAACTGACAGTAATAGACTAACTACTATCTTTTCCATAGCCATGGCTTTAAACAGCGACGCCATGGTTGAAGTCCAAGATCGCCACTGTAAATCAGGAAACATTACTTGAGCATGGCGAAGAATCCAATTGTCTGCCCCAAAACCATCCTTTAATTGCACCTGAAAGCCTAGAAACTTATCGCCTAAGCGCAATAACGTGCGAGCATCAGCCTGATGCATAAAAATTACCGAACCATCTGCCTGAGCGCCTACTTGAAAAATACCAGAAACAACTACCCGCTTAATCCTTGGAAAAATACCCGCAGGGGTAACGCTAACTTGCGGGAGTGTTATCTGCAGGGTATCCCCGACCATTAGCCCCATTTTACGAGCAATTTGTGCACCCACAATTACTTGAAACTGTCCCGCGGTAAGTTGCTCAAGCTCTCCAGAAATCATGACTTCAGAAAGTAGGTCTGCGGTCGGCCATAGAGTGTCTATGCCTTGCAAATTAACACCCATTTGCTCATCACCTTGAGAAATGACAACGAAACTTTGCACCATAGGTACAATGTGCTCGACCGCCGGATCAGTGGCTAATTGAGCACCCACCAACTGAATATTCTCATGACTAATTCCGTCGAATTTGGCAACGGTTATGTGTGGAAGTACTTTCAATAGCCGACTCTTTATTTCATTATCAAAACCATTCATCACTGATAAAACAATAATTAAAGCGGCAACACCAAGTGACATGGCGCCAAGAGAAAAAGCCGATATAAACGACACATAGCCCTCTCTACGCTTACTGCGAGTATAGCGATAGCCTATAAAGAGAGAGAGATTCTTAACCATGCACAGATTAAACCCGAAAGCGAAAACACAAACAACAGTCAAATTGGCAAAGTAGCATCAATTCCTGTCAGGGTTAGCATAGACGAGCTGTCTATTGCTAACGCTGCTTTTCATCAAAGTGACGATGCTCTCGGCGAACCCGATTTAGGCCGTTCATTGAAGCAATCCGGTAAGCCTCAGCCATAGTAGGATAATTAAAGGTAGTACTTAAGAAATATTTTATCGTGTTGGCTTCACCCTGCTGATTCATAATGGCTTGTCCAATATGAATAATTTCTGCGGCCTCAGCACCAAAGCAATGGATTCCGAGAATTTCTAGGGTATCTTGGTGAAAAAGAATTTTTAACATGCCAACTTCTTCACCAGAAATCTGTGCTCTAGCCGTGTCCTTAAAATAAGCTCGCCCGATTTCGTATGGAATTTTCTGTTCGGTCAGTTCACTTTCATTCTTACCCACAAAACTAATCTCTGGAATGGTCCATATGCCGGTCGCCACGTCATTTACGCGATGCTGGTCTTCCATTGCACACATGTGCGAAGCAGCAGCCCTACCCTGATCATAGGCAGCACCAGCCAATGAAGGCCAACCAATAACATCACCCACCGCATACACATTAGGCACACTGGTTTGGTAATCTTCGTTCACTGATAACTGTCCTCGCTCATCAGCTTCCAAGCCAATATTAGCTAAACCCAAAGATTTAGTATTACCGCTTCTACCGTTACACCACAACAGTGCTTCAGCATGGATGCGTTTACCGGACTTGAGTTCCAATGTAACACCAGTATCGTTAGTCATGACACGCTCATATTCTTCGTTATGCCGCACCATGACATTCAAGTCGCGCAAATGATAACTTAGAGCATCAGATATTTCATCGTCAAGAAAGCTCATCAACCACTCTCTTGTATTAACAAGATCCACTCGTGTATCCAGGCCTGAAAAAATGGACGCATATTCACAACCGATCACCCCTGCCCCATAAATAATAATGTTACGCGGAGAGCTGTCCATGGATAAAATAGTATCACTATCAAAAACACAAGAGTGATCAAAATTAATATCATCTGGACGATAGGGACTCGACCCTGTGGCTATCAGAAAGAATTTACTGTCAATAGCAACATTTTTGCCATCCTGCCCAGTGACAGAAATCTGATGCTTGGCTGTAAAGCTAGCTCTACCAATGTGCAAACGAACACGATTGCGAGCATATCCTTTAGTCCGCCCTTCCACTTGCTTAGTGATAACATCATCTGCAGCTTTCATCATTTCGGGGAAAGAAAACCAGCGCGGTTCTCCAATGGAACGAAACAACGGCATGTTATTGTACTGCATCATACGTCGCACAGAGTGGCGCAACGCCTTAGAGGGAATAGTACCTAGGTGTGTACAATTACCACCAGGCAATGCACGCTCATCTACCACTGCAACTTTTAACCCCTGTTTTACCGCATTTATAGCCGCACCTTCGCCTGCAGGGCCGCTGCCAATAACAACAAGGTCGTAGGAATAGTCAGCCATACTTAGGAACTCTTGGGTTGGAAATCCATGGCATTGTATGCTTGGACATTAGGATTATCTTGCTCATTACATTTTTTAGGGTCATCGCCACAGATATCGCAAGTGTAGTTTTCTTCGCCTAGAGCAGCACCAACGCCACCACAGGAGCCAGCAATAGGCTTGCCACCCATCAATACACCGACTGCCATACCTGCAATGAGCAGTCCAAAGATAATAATCGCCAACAAAACTTCTACCATATTTAACTCTCTCTACTCATTCCAATAAATCTACTGAGGAGCGCCTAAATAGGGCTCAAAAGTATCGCTATATAGAGGTTTAAAAGCACCACCATCACGAATCAACATAAAAATCGGCAAGTGTAATTGATTTGCCAAGTCAAGACTGCGCTGTTCACCTAAAATCATAAACGCCGTCGCCCAAGCATCGGCCAAAGCACAGTTATCTGCCACTACAGTAACAGATGCCAATTTGTGATTTATTGGATAGCCAGTCCTGGGATCAATGATGTGCGAATATCGTTCGCCATCACGTTCAAAATAGTTCCGATAGTCCCCAGAAGTAGCTACAGCACCAGATACCAAGGATAAAATCCTTTCAACCTCACTATTCAACATCGGTGTTTCAATTGCCAACCTCCAAGGCTGACCACTGGGGTTATGACCACTGACGCGGGTTTCACCTCCAATTTCCACTAAGTAATCCGGCAGTGCATTCATTTCAAGTAAATTTGCAACCACATCGACCGCATAGCCTTTGGCCACTGCGGACATATCAAGCTGTAATGACTTTGTTTTAAGCACGCTTATATCATTGACACCACGTTCAACTACCAAAGTATCGAACCCAAGCTGAGCTTTGGCTGACGCAATAGCTGCTTGGGAGGGAACAATGTCTGTAATAGATTCTGAACCAAATCCCCACAGATTGACCAACGGACCAACTGAAGGGTCCAAGGCTCCGCCACTGGCTTGCCACACCGATCGAGCAACCTGTAGCACCTCAAAAAACTCCTCAGAAATTGACAAACTTGATCCCACTCCAAGTCGATTGAAGTGACTAATTTCTGAGGCCGATTTATAGGTGGACATCGACTGGTCTATAGCATTAAGTTGTGCATCAATCATAGAGACGAGATTTTTAGGCACCGGCTGATCAGCAACAATGGTAATACGGTAGGTAGTCCCAAACTTGTTGCCAGATAAGGTGACAATCTCAGGGCCGGAATCACAGCCGCTGATTACCAGTAAAAGTACTGTCAGTAATGCCAAGAAACGAAGAGAAGCTCTATGGTAGCAACAATCTTTTCGTATCTTCGAGCCCATATTAGCCGCCAAAATCATCGAGGAAAATATTCTCATTCTCAACACCCAAATCGCTGAGCATCTTCACCACAGCTGCGTTCATCATTGGCGGCCCACACATGTAGTACTCGCAATCTTCTGGTGCTTCATGATTCTTCAGATATTGCTCGAATAAAACATTGTGAATAAACCCCGTTAATCCATCCCAGTTATCTTCGGGCTGAGGATCAGACAACGCCAAATGCCAATCAAAATTGCCATTTTCTGCTGCTAACATGTCATATTCATCATCGTAAAAGCACTCTCTTAAGGATCGAGCGCCATACCAAAAGCTAATTTTTCGGTCTGACTTTATACGCTTTAACTGATCAAAAATATGTGATCGCATTGGCGCCATACCAGCGCCACCGCCAATAAACACCATTTCGTTTTCTGTTTCTTTAGCAAAGAACTCACCAAAGGGCCCGTAGACCGATATTTTATCTCCCGCCTTCAAACTAAATACATAAGAGGACATCTGGCCGGGTATAATTCCGGTGGATCGAGGCGGCGGAGTCGCGATTCTAATATTGAATTTAACTAATCCTTTTTCTTCAGGATAGTTAGCCATGGAGTAGGCACGAATAACCGGCTCAGTAACAATGGACTCGTGTTCAAAAAATTTAAAATGTTCCCAATCTCCTCGATACTCAGGCTCAATATCAAAATCTGCATATTTGATATGATGCGCGGGGCACTCTAACTGTACATAGCCACCAGCACGAAAAGCCACGTCCTCTCCTTCGGGCAGTTTAAGAGTCAACTCCTTAATAAAAGTTGCCACATTGGGATTTGACTCAACCACACACTCCCAACGTTTCACACCAAAGACCTCTTCAGGTACCTGCACCTTCATATTTTGCTTTACGGGCGTCTGACAAGATAATCTCCACCCTTCAGATGCTTCACGGCGAGTAAAGTGCCCCTCTTCAGTGGGTAGCATGGCGCCACCACCGTCATTGATAATACATTTACATTGTGCACAACTACCACCGCCGCCACAGGCAGAGGGCAAGAACAAACCTGCAGATGATAAGGTCTGTAATAGCTTGTCCCCAGCAGCCACGGTAATTGTTTTTTCACCATTTATTTCAATATCTACGCTACCAGAGGACACCAGTTTACTGCGAGCGGCCAAGATAAATGCCACAAGAGCCAATATCACAGTTGTGAACATCGCTACGCCAAGAATAATTTCAAATTGCACACTCATATTCAGTTATTTCTCCATCATCAAAGATCGATACCACCAAATGACATAAAACCTAAGGAAACTAGTCCCACGGTAATGAATACGATTCCAAGGCCTTGAAGGCCTTCTGGAATGTCACTATATTTCAACTTTTCTCTAATACCTGCTAATACAGCAATTGCCAAGGCCCACGATGTACCAGAACCAAGACCAAACACAACACTTTCTGCAAAGTCATAGCCACGTTCCTGCATCAAAAGAGAACCACCTAAAATAGCGCAGTTCACTGTGATCAGTGGTAAAAAGACCCCCAATGCGTTGTAAAGAGCAGGAACATACTTGTCTAGAACCATTTCCAGTATCTGTACAATCGCCGCAATAACCCCAATAAAGCAAAGAAACACTAGAAAGCTAAGATTTACATCGGGTAATCCCGCCCAGGCCAACGCACCATCAGCTAACAGATAATTATAAAGTAAGTTATTGACTGGCACAGTAATGGTTTGTACCACAATAACGGCAATACCTAGACCTATAGCTGCATCAATTTTCTTGGACAACGCGATGAAGGTACACATGCCTAAAAACATGCTCAGCGCTATATTGTCAATAAAAATAGAGCGCACCAATAAACTGAGATAATACTCCATCAGATCACCTCACTTGGCTGACTATTCTTGGTAATTTTGAAATCCGCTTTTTCTACTTGGGTCTTTTTCCAACTTCTAAGCGCCCAGATCAAAAGACCGATCAGGACAAACGCACTAGGAGGCATTAGCATCATACCATTTGCCACATACCAACCACCGTTGGTTTCCACCGGAAGAACTACGACTCCCCATAGGGTGCCAGCACCAAACAGTTCTCTAAAAAAGGCGACAATCATTAAAATTACACTGTAACCAAGTCCATTACCAATACCATCCAAAAAACTAGGAATCGGTGGATTTTTCATAGCAAAGGC
>DNBN01000340.1 GCA_003491845.1 Porticoccaceae bacterium
CTTGAGACCTTTGTTATAGCTATTATGGACTGCCGCTAATGGGAGATGCTTTCCCTTTAGCGGCAGTCTCTGTTTGTGCTAGTCGGCTGGGTGTAATTAAACAGGTTGATCTGGGCACGTCCGTGCGCGACATTTGTTAGTTACTGACGATGTTACGCTCGAGTAGCAGCCGCGCTTGATCCAGACCACCAGCATTGAAGACATTGGTATAGCCTTGTTGTTGCAATATTTTCACCGCCTTACCAGAGCGGTTGCCACTGCGACAGTAAAGGTAGATATTGTCGTGTTTGTTGCTGGTTAGCTGATCAATTTTTTCACCGATGTCTTGCCATTCGATGTGCTCTGCGCCATCTAAATGGCCAGTGTGCCACTCGGCAGGTGTTCTTACATCAATCACTAACATCGAAGTTTCCTCCTGTTGTCCATCCTTTATGCTCTGATGAGTTTCTGCTGGTTGGGCAATGATATTCAATGTTAGAAGCAGTAGGGCAGTTGATAAAAAATATCTGTTAAGCAAAATTGTCACCATAATTTAGATTAAGAGCGGCATTACAATAGGGTTTGTTTACCGAGATTTCCAGTGTATCTCGCTGATGTGAGTTTTGTCAGTAAAATGAGTGGACAAGTTATTATGCAACTCAGTCAGTTGTCGATGCTGAGTGAACATTACTGGTACCCTGTGGGATCACCCAATACCAATGATTGTGACGTTTATCCAACGATCCACCCATTTTTTCCACCACGATGCGATCAATGGTACCAATCTCTCGTTGTCCCATATTGCTAAAACTATCTTCCCCAATGACGCCGGGCTTGTTGTCAGGGAAGGCGCGCCTGGTCCGATGGATCCAATAGGTGTCGGATACATTGGGCTGCTCAAATGCCTCCACCACCGCCTGGTGACCGATAATAAAACCCAGCAGGCCGCCCCAGGTGGCAGTTGGGTTGTCTGAGTCCCAGCCGCTAAGGGTGCCAATTTTAATGGTTCTGACAATATCTCCTTGACCATAGAACAGGCTTACAAGGCTGGCGGCAAAGTTGATTCCTGCATCAAAAGGCTGCTGGTAATTGTAGCCATCGCGTTGATCGATCTGATAACGCTGATAAACGGCATCACGGGTAGACTCCCAGTCATTTTTATCAGCATTATTGTGGTAGTGTGACTTCACAAATTGATACATTTTGGCCGGGGTAGAATCGGCAGTAAGATAGTGACTGGCTTGTTCAGCTAGCCACTCGACCTGGGGCATATTGTCTTGCGTAGCTTCGGGCAACGATGCCAGCGCATGCATGGCTACATAGAACTGCGCAATCCATGCTGCGTCACCACTGGCAGTGGTTCGAATAGGCAGCTCGGCTATATCCAAGGCAATATCGACGCGGGTGGGCGCCAGCAAACCAAATAGCTCTGTGGTGAGCTGGGCGTCGATCATCATATGATACGGGTTATTTTCTGGTTTACTGGTGGCTGGTGGTAGCGCACCTCGTTCCATCAAATCCCGCGCCCGCTGATTTGAGACCCAGAGAAAATTTTCCCTACTGGGTGTGGCGTTGGGAAATTTTTTAAACAGCGGTGCATCTTCTTCAGAGTACGTATGCTTCAACCAGCCGTCGCGGATCTGTTGGGCAGTTAATTTAGTCGTTTTATGCTGATGATGAAGATGTGCGTACATGTATTCAACGTCGGTATCATCATCAGCCCCCCAGGGGGTTCCCTTGGATTCAAAATAAAAATCGATGGTGTCGGCATGGGGCACAGTTTCGCCCCACATGGCGGGTAGATCTGCTGTACCCCAGTCATCATCAGTGTAAAAGGGCAGTGTCTCTTGAGTACCCACTTTGTCCATTTCGGTGATTAACCCAGTCCAGTTGGCAATGTTTTGACCAAGCCAAAAGCCACGGAGTTTGTCAAGGTAGCTAGCTTTAGATATTTTTATTGGCTCGTTGTGCTGCGTATTGCTTGCTTGTGCATTGCTGGTGAGAGTGATTAACCAGATGATTACCATAGACGTAATAAAAAACAGGGAGTTTTGCACGGCAGTTTGTTTAGGCATTATTTTGTCGCGGTCATTATTAAATTCTGTTAATAATAGTAATAACAGTTTCTACAATTTACTAGCGCTATTTTGCCCTGTTGGTTTACTTTATTTTGGCAGACTTACATCTGTTATAGTGAATAGATTGTTAGCGTATGTTTTAAACGGCTCGGCATAAGCAGTGCTGTAGTTTTTCCAGAAAACTCGATATCCGGGTTTAATTTGAATCTCTTGACGATAGTAAGCGTCGGCACCCAGCCATAGTTCAGGTGGTATTGACTGATCTATATTTTGGTAATACAAATACTCCCAACCGTTCAGCTCCATCATCATGTAGTGATGGCAACGAAATAAAGCCACTTCACTAAGATTACTCTGAGCTTTTTGACAGCGACCAATAATATCGCTTAATTCTGGATTCTGAATCATCATGGCAATAGGTGACTGTGATAATGTCATGGCATTAAAGTGCGCCTGACTGCGTAAAAGACGATTACTGTCAGACACCTGCATTGCTAGATAAACCAAAGAAATGATAATAGCTATACCGCCAATAAATTCTCCGATATGAGCAAGACCTTGTAGCGATACTTTGTTAGTTGGCACATTGGTCGGCATAAAACTGTCACTCTCTATAATTCATCGCTAATGACGGTACGAAGATCTAATCGAGTTTACAAGCCATTTTTAATCAATTTTGGTATTTGACTAATAAAATAGGGCTATTGAGACTAACAAAAGCGCATTTTTAATGTTTTATTAGCAGGCTTAATAACCTATTTAAAAACTGAAATTGTAGTAGTTATTTAGTGGTTAGTTAGTGGTTAGT
>DNBN01000335.1 GCA_003491845.1 Porticoccaceae bacterium
TCACAGGCAGTGGGCGTGTAGGGACCGTAGATACCGGTGAAATCGGGATCAGCACCTCCCGCTCCGGGAAAAACGCCAAACGGACTAAAGAATCCACCAAACAGATCATCACGTCCAGCACCGCCCATGGATGTAGGAAGGTTGTTCAATGTTGCCCTGTCCGACTGGCACGCTGGTGTAACCTCATACCCATAAAATGTAGCACTGGTTCCGTCTGAAAGCAGGTATTCTTCTAGGTCGCTGAAACTGAAAATTGCACTGACATCAAAGCCTTCTCTATCCAAATCAGCTTTCAAGGAAAACTCTGTAGTTTCTTGCTCGTTTTCACCTGGAACGTTATTAGAGAAGATAAAGTCGTGCTCATTAACATCAGCGAAGAAAGTTGGCCCAAGACCAAAGCCTTCTGCAAACATCGGAATAGCAAACACCGCATTGAAATTAATGGCTCCGCCACTCACATCACTCATTCCTGCTCGCATGTCTAGAGAAAGGTCCTCATTGACATCCCAGATCAGCCGACCTCTAACAGTCGTGTCGTCCAGAAAATCCACTGAATTTTCTCCGGTGTAGGCATTGCTGTAGTGGCCATCGGTCTCTCGGTGACTCACACTTACCCTGCCGAGCATTCCATTATCAAGACCACCACTCAGCGTCATGCTCGCATTTTTGGACCCGTTATTTCCCGCTCCCACCCTGACCTTACCTTCGAACTCCTCGTCCGGCCGATTGGTGGTCACTAATATTGCTCCTGCAACGGCATTACGGCCGTAGAGAGCACCCTGAGGACCCTTAAGCACTTCTATCTGGCTAACATCCATCAACTCTTCGTTGAACCCATTTGGGTTGGTCACTAGGACACCATCAACAACATAAGCAAAAGTCGATTCAGCGTCGCGAGTCGAAACAATACCTCGGATACTCACTTGGGTATCGCCAACGTTTGCAGAATCCACCATGGTGACGTTTGGCATTAGACTAATAAAATCGCCTGGGCGTTGAATACCGGCACTCTCGATTTGAGCTTCGGTAAAGGCTGTTACTGCTATGGGAACTTCTTGTAAGTTTTCAGCTCGCTTACGCGCTGTAACTACAACTTCCTCAATGGCAATTTCTGCCACTGAGGTGGTGGCTATTGAGGCTAAAACTGCCATCGCCAACACTTTCTTTGCATTTAGATTTTTCATTATATTTCCCCTGTGGGCTTGGGCCCTATTCAATTTACTCATGAGATTTTGTTTTAATTGGTCATAAAAAACGTTTTACTGGGAAGCAGCTATCGCTATAGAAGCACAAAACACGTCGAAAAAGTTGCTATTTGTGGCGACGTACTTCTACTCGTCCCTACGTAGCGCCTCCCCCTTTAGATCATAAAGCCTGTTTTTGTAATTGCGTTTGTAGCCAAACTTTTGACCTCCCTCCTGAAACTGCGCCGGTTAAAGTCTGGGCTAAATCAGACGCATCCAATAAAAGTGGTAAATCAATACCTGTATCAAAACCCATCTGCTCAAGCATCATAACAACAGCTTCAGTTGCTACATTGCCAGAAGCTCCGGGGGCAAATGGACATCCACCCAACCCACCGATAGAACTATCAAAATGTCGGATTCCTGACTCCAAAGCAGCATATACATTGGCTAACCCCATTGCCCTAGTGTCATGAAAATGGCAGCCTAAACGTTCGCCGCCATGGCTTTTGATTAACGTAGAGGTTAAATCCCGTACTTGCTGCGGATCAGCAGCACCAATAGTATCAGCAAGAACTACCTGAGATACTTCTGACTGAAGAAATTTACCAACGGTCCTTTGCACAATAGTCGGATCAGTCGGTCCATCAAAAGGACATTCAAAAGCAACTGCAATAGTTGCAATCACCTGTATTCCCTCTTGATTGGCCTGCCGCAAGATATCGACCGTAACATCTTCAGCCTCGCTCATATTCATCCCAGCATTTTTTTGTGCCATTCCATCGCTAGCATATAAAACCATAGTCACGGCCTCAGCACCCGCATCACGGGCAAACTCATAACCTTTCATATTTGGAATTAACGCGACAGTCGGCGTTTGAAAAGAGGATTGAGCTGCTAAAGCATCAAAAATTAGGTCAGTTCCGGCCATCGCAGGAACTGCTTTGGGTGATACGAAGCTACCCACCTCAATTCTCGGCACTTGAGCAGTGGCGATAGCACGCACTAACATCAACCGTTCATCTATCGTGAGTATTTTTGGCTGATTCTGTAGGCCATCTCTTGGCCCAACATCAGTAATGGTGACTCTTTGCGATGTCATTTCGGATTCCCCTTGCTCTTCGTTTGCACTGTTTGTCCGGTACCTTGCCTATCAGTTCATCTATTTAAAAAGACAGATAACAGGGTGTGTACGAATAAAGCATAGGGCTAGACTAGATTAAACTTAGGGGAAAGGCTACTTTTGAAAAAACTAGTTCCGATGAACGGCGGTTAATAAATCTGAAATATTATCAGGTGCAGGTTGGTTTAGGCGGTGTTTTTAGATAAAAACTGGTT
>DNBN01000029.1:0-409 GCA_003491845.1 Porticoccaceae bacterium
TTTGGTGCGGCGTCTAAAGAAGGTGATGCAACTATGGTCTCACTAGCCTACATGCCTGATGGTATATTTGGTCTCGGCCGTCTTCAAGCAAGCGTTCGTTATCAAGAGTTCTCTCCAGATGACGACAGTGATGACACTACTCGTGTCGATGTTGGCTTAACTTCTTTAATTAAAGGCCATGGCGCACGTGTTGGAATTTACTTTGGTGATCAAGAAACTGGTAGTAGTTCCACAAAATCAATTAAGCTGGGAATTCAGTTAAAGTTATAGATTTAATATATTTTGTGGATAAATTGGGTCGGTAATTTATTACCGGCACTAACTTTCTTAGTTTTTATGGTGATCTGTCAATAATGATAAAGAATGTATCCTTACCTCTTTATATCAATATTAAGAATCAACTCAAACG
>DNBN01000029.1:516-6236 GCA_003491845.1 Porticoccaceae bacterium
TACAGTTGAAGTTATAGCTTTAATTTGTTTTTTTAATAGATTGGGTCGGTAATTTATTGCCGGCCCTAACTTTTTAAATTTTATGGTGATCTCTAGCTAATGATTAAAAATGCACCTTTACCTCTTTATATCAATATTAAAAATCAACTCAAACGGCAAATTTTGAGTGATGACTATTCTATTGATGAGCGCATTCCCTCAGAAAATCAATTAATGACAAGTTTTGGGGTGAGCAGAATTACTGTTAGAAAGGCGCTTAAAGAGTTACATGCAGAGGGGCTTTTATGGAGTATTCAAGGAAAGGGGGCTTTTGTTAGTAAGCCTAAAGTAAGCCAAGAGATTAGAAGTTTACAAAGTTTACCCGAAGCCATTGATTCTCGCCTCAACAGAGTATCCACTAAGTTGTTAAGTGCAAAAAAAGTTACCCCAAGCCAGGCTGTTCAAGACAATCTTAATTCAAAGAAAGTCTTTGAAATTACTCGCATACGTTATTTAAATAAAAAACCTATATCCTTAGATACTAGTTATTTCCCTATTGAAATAGGTATGAAAGTCCTTGATACGCACGAAACTGATGATATTTTCCACACCTTAGAAAACAATTTGAATGTATCCTTGGGTCAAGCTCATATTTCTATGGAGGCTCGTTCAGCGGAGTCTAAGTTGGCTAAGATTTTAGAAGTTCATATTGGAAAGCCAATTTTTTGGGTAACTCGATTAATTAAAGATATGAATGATGAAACCATCGTGTGTGAATACCTAGCCTACAGAGGTGATGCCTATAAGTATCATCTTGAGTTAAACCGATCTTAAAGCAGTTTTAATTATTATTAACTTTATTTTTAGTGATTTCCAATAGGTTTTAGGGGCCTAAACATGGCTGAATTTATACAAAATATCACTTTTGCGGAAGCTTCAATTATCTGGGTTGTTGTAATTTTGGCAGCTGTACTTCGGTCATTCACGGGGTTTGGTTTTGCTTTGGCGGCAGTTCCTGCATTTTCATTATTCTTATCCCCAACTCAGGCAGTTGTTTTAGTGTCATTGCTTACGCTTGCTATTAATTTATTTTATACCCGAAATTACTTGACTAATGCGCCCTTAAATCCACTTGTTCCACTCGTTGCTACAGCCATTATTGGTACTATTATTGGCACTCAGCTAATAAAGAGTATTTCAGTTGAAAAGTTTCAGTTTTGGGCGGGCTGCTCAGTTATAGCGGGTTGTCTAGGGATGATTTTCCTTCGAAAAATTCGTATCCCAGTGAATAATTTTACTACCTATTTAACAGGTTTGCTTTCTGGAATCATGAATGGATCATTGGCAATTCCGGGTCCGCCAATAATTATTTATGCACTACAGTCCCAGTCGACACTTGATAAAAGTCGTATTTTATTGATGAATTTTTTCTTTGCGTCTGCGTTTATAGCGCTTATATCCTACGGTTTTGCAGGCTTTGTAACGATGCAGTCACTTTGGTTTTTTTTGATGGCCTTTCCAGCTATGCTGATTGGTGACAGGCTTGGTTTCTATTTATTTAATCAATATGGTTCTGCATTTTATCGAACAATCGCTATCAGCTGCTTATTAGTCATTGGTATTTTGATTACCTTGAAGTCTATCTTGTACTGATTTTAATCAAAAAATTAAGACTTAAGATTGCTTGTCAGTCTATCCCCCTGGCACCGTTACCAAATTTGTACCATCGCCTTATAAATAATTGATAATGTCTCCGGTCGAGCATGGGTGCTACACAAAATTTTCTATTTATTTTTGCCAAGTATTTTGCAATAACTGTGAGCTATACTAAATAACGCCTCGGGCGGGGGAGTATAACAAGTTACGGTGAATTTTCATTTTTTCACAGACAAACAGTAGGGAAAATTCACAAACCTACTTTTAGTTTGCTCGCGCGAGTTTTTGAATTAGTTTAATATAACTTAATAACTTATCGAGATAAATTTTAGCATAGGTCAAGAAAAATCTAGCCATAGGGGAGTAGATAGATGATATTTGAGCTGCGTTTTATCAAATAGATTATTGGTTTTGCTATCTCGTTTAAAATCGTTCAGTGTTATACCAAGGATAGTTTATGCAAATCGTTCTAAAAAACAGTCGGTTGCTGCAATTTTGTGTGTTGTTAGTCATTGCACTGCTATGTTTTAAAAGTGTGAGTGCCGTAGGGCATGCAGAGCATGATAAAGCACGCTATGTGTCTTCAACTGGCATTGATAGTGGTAAATGTGACAACCCATCAGAGCCTTGTAGGTCAATTTCTTATGCGGGATTGCAGTCAAATAAGGGAGACCGTATTCGCATGGCAGCGGGAACCTATCAGGTTGAAGATGTAGATACGTTATTTTATCTGCTCAGTGATCTTGTTCCTGTCAATGGTCTTTTTAGTCAGGCAACCGGCTTTACGCGACCTGATACTAAAAACATTACTCGTTTATCCGGAGTGCCATTAGAGTTTGCTGATAAATTGGCAGAAAAAGGCTTCACTGTTATTGTTGATTCTAAAGGTATGGATGCCAAAAAAACGCTTCAAATTCGCAAAAAGATGCAAATTTATGAGAGGCTCTCAGAGGCTAAGGTTTCAGCGTCCTGTAAAGATGGATTTGCGGGAGACTATCCCTGTGAGAACCTTGATTTATTATCTCATGTGCCTCTTTCAGACTTTTCTATTAATCCGTCTGCGGCCAATGATGTCTGGGGATTTTATGATTTAAACGACGGCAAAGAATATGCCATTATTGGATTGTACAATGGTGTGAGCGTGGTAGAGGTTACTAATCCAGAATCGCCAAGGATAGTGGCGAGCCTTGAGAGTCAGTCAACCTCATGGAGAGATATCAAAGTATACCAACATTTTAATTCTGCTACAGCGCAATGGGACAGTTATGCCTATGTCACCGCCGACAGTGCATCAGTGGGAACAATGATAGTTGATTTACGATCTTTACCTGAATCTGTTTCGATCTTGGGTTCTGAGGCAAGCGACATTAGCGCTCATAATGTCTACCTAAGCAATGTGGACTATTCTTTGGGAGTTACCTTAAATGACGTCCAGCCATACCTCCACATAGCAGGCTCAAATCGACAGGGTGGTGCTTTTAGTACTTACCGCTTAGACAACCCACAAAGGCCTATTGCGATCTATCGCAATGTATCTAGTTCACGCTCTAATTATAGCCATGATGTAAGTTCAATGATAATCAAAGATCAGCGAAAAGATACTCAATGTCTGACACCTGGACCTCTTTGTGAAATATTTTTTGATTTTAATGAAGACAATTTTCAAATATGGGATAAAACTAATAATAGCAATCCTGGTCGATTGAGTACGACTGCCTATGAAAATGTATCCTATGTACATTCAGGCTGGTATACAGAAGATAAACAGGTAGTAGTGATTCATGACGAGTTAGATGAAATGGATTATGGTTTAAATACCGCGGTACGTTTTTTTGAACTCTCTGATTTGCGCGGGCCGACTCTGCTTTCTACCTGGTTTGGCCCCACTGGAGCTATTGATCACAATGGCTTTGTTCGAGGTAATCGATATTATATGTCTAATTATACTAGAGGCATGACGGTGCTGGATATTTCTGATGCTTCTAACCCATATCAAGTGGGTTTTTTTGACACTTTTCCTGTATCTGACAATACCTCATTTAATGGTGCTTGGGGAGTTTACCCCTATTTACCCAGCGGTGTTGTGTTAATAAGCGATATTAGTAGTGGTCTTTACATTGTTCGCGATAATACTGTGTCTCCTCCCCAGGGAGGGGTGCGTTTTACAGAGCAAAACTATACTGTGGAGGAGGGAGGTTCTGTTTCTCTCAATATTGAACGGCAGGGTGGTAATCAAGAGCCTGTAAGTGTCAAATGGGAAATGTTGTATGGTTCCACTGATTCTGCTGATATTACTGTGGCTACCGGAGAGCTGACATGGGCCGACGGTGATAGCCAAGTGCAGACCTTGATGATTGAAATTCCAGCAGATGAATCGCCTGAACCCAAGGAGACGTTTTTTGTTCGTTTATACGATCCTAAGGGTGGCTTATCAGTGGCGTCGCCCGGCTTGGCTATGGTGGAAATCGCATCAAGTAGCGGTGTTGAGCAGGTGGTGGTCGATATAGGCGAAGACCTCAGCGTATCTGCTGGCCAAACGGTAAGAATCGAAGCTGTTGTCTCTGGCGTTGATGAAGGTTCTGCAGCCTATAATTGGGAGCAAATAGCTGGCGAAATTGTTACCCCGGTGGGGCAAAATAGCGATGTTCTTGAATTTACCGCCCCGATAATTGAAAGTCAGCTAGTGTTTTCTCTCAGTGTTAGTGATGATCAAGGCGCCTCTGCAAGTAGTTCGATAACTGTCTCGGTGAATGCTAATCAAAATCCTGTAGTTGATGCGGGAAATAATCTTAGCGTGCAGACAAATGCCGACGTCAGTCTTCGGGGGTCAGCAACAGATATTGAGAGTGAAGATTTAACCTTTTTATGGGAGCAGACAGCAGGTCCAAGTGTATCGTTAAATCAAGCTAATCAGGCTACGGCGCAGTTTAGTGCACCCTCAATATCTTCTCAGTTGATTTTTGCACTAACCGTCACTGACTCCATGGGGGGTATTGGTGTGGATTCAGTGTCTGTTTCTGTTGTGTCACCGCGGCCTGTTGTTGCGCCACAGAATAGCGGCGGAGGTGGATGTGCTGTTGTGATGACCGGTTCGAAAGATTCTTCGTTGCCTCTGCTGCTGCTTGGAGCAAGCGTATTGATGTTCAGACGTCGCTATCAAAAGGGACTTAATCTAGAGTGTTGATGAGTCTTCTTGCTTAGCGGCAAGCCTTGGCGTTAAGCGGAACATCTCGTTTAATCAGTTGATTAAGAATGATTGTTGACTCAATACCCTCTACCATAGGCACGTTTGCTAGTTTTTCTTTGAGAAATAGCTCAAAAGACTGAAGCGTATCGGTAGTTACCCGCAATACATAGTCATGGGCCCCCGCTAAAACACAGCACTCGGTGACTTCATACAGGTCAGCGACTGCTGATTCAAAATCAGACGCGTTTTCTGACGTATTTTTGTTGACCTTTACAAATACGAAGGCCGATACGATTGCACCAATCATTTGATGATTCAGACGAATAGTATAGCGTTCAATTAAGCCACTTTCTTCGAGATTGCGAAGCCGCCGCAAGCAGGGTGTCTGAGAGAGATTAACCTTGGCCGATAGCTCAGCATTGCTTATGCGTGAATTGTTTTGCAGTACATTTAAAATGCTAATATCAATATTGTCTAATTTCTTATTCATTTGTAGGGTTATATGCTATTTTATTTGAATTATTAGTTAATATAGCACTATTTTTTGGACTTAAGGCTTTTTAATTGACTGAAAATGCCACTGCAGTTTTGTTAATATAGTGTTTTAGAATATCTATTAGGACCATTTACATGACCCAAAAAGCGCGGGCACTAGATTACTGGATTCGTAATGATTTCAGAGCGATGAATACAGAACTAGAAGAATTATATTTCAAAAAAAGCGATTCGACTGAATCTGTGGGTAATGATACTAAAAACCAACTTGTGAGTGAGGGTAGATCGCTGATAAAAGATCTGCTTGATGAAGGCAATACTGATGAAGGTTTTGATAGCGGATTTGAATTACTCGGCGATGTAGGTTTTTACATGGCTGCTTGTCGTCGACATGATATAACCG
>DNBN01000029.1:6501-8674 GCA_003491845.1 Porticoccaceae bacterium
AATGATATAACCGAACCTTCCCGTGAAACAAGATCACCTTTGCAAGAAGCATCAGCTCTGGCTATGCAGCTAGGTGCCTCCCTAGGGGTGATTCCGCGTTTTGCATCTTGTCATTTAGAAACTCACAACAGGGCTGTAAATGGTCAATACAAAACCTTCACTTCTCTACCTGATGAAAAACTTTTTATTGATTACAATACCCGCGGAGTCTTTTCTTTTATCCGAGCATCCGAAGCTTTGCGAAATTGTTTGCCCTTAGGTGTTTCACACCCTATTACTTATGATTTGTTAGTTACAGCTAAGGTGGCATTGGAGGAGGTCTATGTCTCTAATGCAAGACTCTTTGATCAGCTGGATACTAACCGATTTTTTTACTGTGTAAGGCCGTACTATCGACCTCATCGTGTTGGTTTACATGAATACAGAGGTGCCAATGCAGGAGATTTTGCTGGGATTAATGTCGTAGATTTGTTACTTGGTGTCTGTAAAGGTGATGATCCTTACTACTCACAATTGCTGGTAGATAAATTCTTGTTCATGCGCCCTGAAGATCAACTGGTGCTGCGAGACTGTATGCGGCGTAAAAGTTTGCTAGACAGTTTTTTAGACTGTAAAGAGGAGCATCGCTATGATGATTGGTTCCAGTCTAATGTGGCTATGTTCATGCAGGTGTGTGAGGTTCATGGCAAGGTGGCTACCCAGCATCATGAGCGGTTGGTACACAAATTTATAGAGGGTCCTGCTGAGGCGGGAGCGCATATGGATCAGGCGGATCTCACTGCCAGCGGCCCACCGTTGGCAGTGCTTTTGAAAGGGCTACGTAAACTATGTGACATGCGCTGCGCTGCGCCGTCCACAGAGGGCTTTAATACTCGATTTAAGGATATGCAAAGTCTGAGGGACTGTTTGTTATGATTGCTAATAGATTTGTTGATCAGCAGGGTATTTACCTTCTTAGTCACTCTGTAGGCCTGCCATTAAAATCATCCTTGGCCGGCGCATATAATGCATTTTGGCAGCCATGGTTAGGCGCAGATGAGCAGATCTGGAATCATTGGTTAGAACAAATTGAACGTTTTCGTGATCAGCTTGGGCTCTTGCTAAATAGCGATTCATGCAACTTTTGTCCGCAGACAACTATTTCTAGCGCTGTAAATAAAATTATATTTTCTCTGTCCGCGCGGTCTGATAAAAATATTATTCTGATGAGCGAAGAAGATTTTCCTTCAGTAGCCTATGCGCTGCAGCAAGCCTGTCGTTTGGATTATCAGGTACGCTACATTCCCGCAGGTCTTGACCTTAACGATATGTCGATATGGGATGAATATCTTACTGATGATGTGGCACTGGTTCTAATTACTCAGGTGCAATCAAACAACGGAGTTCAATTACCTGTGGATGCTATCACGGAAATAGCCGCGCATCGGTCAATCCGCTCGATAGTTGATATCGCTCAAGCCATTGGTATTCTCCCTATTGATATACAGACAGGATCCGCTGATTTTATCGTTGGATCCTGCGTTAAATGGCTAAGTGGCGGTCCAGGTGCTGCATTTTTATGGGTTAGCCCAGACATAATTGAGCAGTGTCATCCACAAAATGTTGGCTGGTTTTCTCATGAAGATCCTTTTGAATTTGATATACACAATTTTCGCTATGCTAAGGATGCACTGCGATTTTGGGGGGGTACTCCGTCGGTCTATCCTTTTTGTGTTGCCTCATCGAGTCTTGAATTTGTCAATAGTTTCGGAGTGGCTGTACTTCGAGAACACAACGTACAGTTATGCCAACAAATCATTGATAATTTAGATCAGGATGAGTTAATGTCTCCCGTTATAGCTGACCAACGTAGCGGTACCTTAATTGTCCACTTCGGCAAAAAACATCAGCAGATAACCAACAGCTTACGCGGTGAGGGTATTCAATTTGATAGTAGATCAAAGGGTATACGACTGTCTCCACATATCTACAATACCGAAGATCAAATAAGCACCTTGGTTCAGCATATAGAGAATAGCCGTTAACCGAGTTTTACAGCTTCTAGGTACTGCAAAGGTGATCCTTTTGACGGTAAAAACCGTTACACTGCTGTTATGGCTTTTGATCACCAGACATTTCTAAAATCATTGACTCAGCGCCCTGGCATTTATCAGATGCTTGATGTTGAGGATCA
>DNBN01000297.1 GCA_003491845.1 Porticoccaceae bacterium
GACACTGTTTCACATTCAGAAAATCTATCAAAACTAAAGAGAGCACGAAAGGCCCACTATTTTCGTTTTCTTGAAAGGCTATTTTTGTAGGTCAGATTCCCACCATTTTTCAAGCAAAGGTAGGTTTTTCAAATCAACGCGTTGACCCAACACCGGAAGGATCACCGATAGTTTTTGAGCACTTGCTATTTTATGGATTTCAGCGGGGGGTTCATACCAATCATGCATGGCCATGCTAAACATCCCCCAACCCACTGGCACTAAATGTTTACCTTTTGTATCGCGAAACGCCTGCACCGCTTGCTCTGGCATGTTGTGAACACCCTGCCAGCGCACGTTGTATTGGCCACTGTCCATAAACACCAGATCAAACGGTCCATGACGATCACCAATTTGTTGATAATGATCGCCATAGCCAGAATCGCCGCTATAATAGATGCTCTTATTGTCAGAAGTAACCACCCAAGAAGCCCAGAGCGATTTTTGAATATCAGTCATGCCCTTTCTGCCCGAGTAGTGTTGCGCGGGGGTGCAGATAAACTCAAGCTCGTCAATCACCATTGTCTGCCACCAATCCAACTCAACAATTTTATCTGATGGAACCCCCCATTTTTTCAAGTGTGAGGAAACCCCAAGCGGGACGATAAATGTAATTTTATCATCGCGAAAATGCTGAATTGTCTCCATCTCCAGATGATCATAATGATCATGTGAAATCAAAACATAGTCTATTTTTGGCAAAGCATTAATATTTAGAACTGGTGGCTGAAAGCGTTTGATCATCCAGTCAACTGGGGCTGCTGATGACTGAAAAACAGGATCAATCAGGATGGTCTTGCCTTGCATCGATAACAAAATTGTCGAATGCCCTAACCACGCAAATTTTATCGTGTCCAAAGTTGCATTGAAATTAGGCGGCACGGCCGAGTTATCTTCGGGCAGGGGCTGATCTGGCCGCGTTTGGTTTGAGGTTAGAAAAAAGTTGTTTTTCAGGTTTTTTTGTGGATTTGACCAAAAGCTGCCCTCTTCATCCATGCGTGCCATCAAGCCCTTCTCTTGGTTCACAAACATATCTTGCTGCAGATCATAATTTTCTGACTTGCGCACACGTGTCAAATCCTGACCGCTCGGTATCGCACCAAACTGATCAAAATCTATTGTTAGAATACTTAATCCAAGCAATACTATAGGACTTAAGGTGACTAAGACTATTTTGCGATACTGGTGTTTCATAGGAAGAGAGTGCCTTGCAAAGATATTTTCATTTGACCTGAGGACGGTAAACACCATCCCAAATTTCGGAGTTCCAGCCAGTTTGTAGTAATTTCGCGCAGCGATCTAAATAAAGTTTGGCTACGCCATCCTCGGGGTTATTTGCCACAATGTCTTCAAATAGACTGTGTGCTTTCTTGATGTTTTGTGTTTGGTAAAGCTCAAAACCCTCATTGAAAATTTGCAGGTCCCGTTGCTTTAACATTCTTATTTCATCGGAGTCAGCGTCCAATATCTCGTAAATCATTACAGATTTCTGCTTACCTTTTACAGCTACCCGATCAATTAAACGCGCGTTGAAAGTTTCTTTATTAAGCGCCAGATAGGTCTCTCCTGATATTAAAACTCCGGTTTGATATAATTTGGTAAGCCCCTCGAGACGAGCTGCCAGATTTACCGCATCACTGATGACGGATCCCTCCATCCGATCTGCTTCGCCTAAAGTGCCCAACATCATTTTCCCAGTGTTCACGCCAACGCCGATGTGAATCAGCGGTCGTCCGATGTCGGTGGCAACACGGTTATATTCAATCAACTCATGCTGCATTTTCACGGCCGCGATCACTGCATCACTAGCGGATCTGTGAAACAAGGCCATCACGCCATCGCCCATGAACTTATCAATATATCCAGAGTGGCTGCGGACAATGGGACCCATGCGGCCAAGGTAATCGTTGACGAAGGCAAAGGTTTGTTGCGGTGTCATATTTTCTGAAAGTGTTGTAAACGAGCGAATATCAGAAAATAGTATACTTCTTTCAACTTCAACTTGGTCTCCAAGTTGTACATCTAGGATACTTTTTTTACCAAGAGCATTAACAAGTTGGGGTGGTACAAACCGTTGATAGGCCTCAGTTACGCGGACCTGTTGCTGTATCGCCAGAGATTTAAGGTCATTCAATTGTTGTGCTACGGCAAAACCAAAGGTGATGAACATTGCCAGGAATAACAGGCCTCCAACCGAGGTAACAATTAGCATTGTGAACCAAGTAAATCCGTAAAACAAGATTGTTAAAAGGCCCACAGGAACGGTCATGAGCGGCAGCATGAAAGAAATGCAGAGATATTTTGCATAAGAACTGCCACGCCGCCATGCAAGGAAGGACAGTATCGCTGAAGTAAGTAAGAGCACAATAAATGGCAGAACTAGATATTGCAACTTAACCAGACCGGGACCAGCCCGATCTGGAGGATTCGCAATAAGGTCAAGGTAAAGAGGCCCAGGGAAGGACATGGTCGAATAAAGGTTCAGAACAACCATGAACACGTAGAATAAAATTCCTGATATAAAGACTTTATCTAACCGCGGGGATGAGTCCCTAAGAGAAAGCGATTTTCGAAAGA
>DNBN01000315.1:0-1753 GCA_003491845.1 Porticoccaceae bacterium
ACGCTTAAAACCCAGGCTTTGGTGAAGCGCATTGTTGATATTGAGGTGACGGTTACTGAAACTGAAATTGAGGCGCTGATTCTTGAGCATAATTTAATTAAGCAATATCGTCCGCCTTTTAATATCTTGATGCGCGATGATAAAAGCTACCCCTATATCTTTTTATCCGATCGCGATACCTGGCCGCGGTTGGCTTTTCATCGTGGTCCAAAAAAGGCCAAGGGCAGTTATTTTGGTCCTTTCCCTAGTGTGCAGGCGGTGCGAGATAGCATGGGGTTTTTGCAGAAGGTTTTTAAGGTTCGTCAATGTGAGGATGTATTTTTTAAAAACCGTTCGCGGCCCTGTTTGCAGTATCAAATTAAGCGCTGCAGTGCACCCTGTGTTAAGTTTGTTACTGCGGATGACTATGCCGCTGACGTCAATCTAACTCGGCTTTATCTCGATGGGAAGGCGGACAAAATCCTACAACAATTAGAGCGTGAGATGGACGCTGCGTCTACCGATTTAAACTTTGAAAAAGCTGCTGAATATCGAGATCAAATTGCCACTTTGCGGCAGGTTCAAGCCCAGCAAATGATTGAGAAAGGCAGTGGTACCATAGATATTGTTGCCGGTGCGGTGAGCAATGGTCAGGCTTGTGTGCATATGTTGTATGTTCGTCAGGGCCGAATATTGGGTAGCCGAAGCTATTATCCCAAAACACCTCTGGCTGAGAGTGTTGGTGATTTACTCGAAGAATTTGTGCCACAACTTTATTTATATGGTGGGGGACGACCAGATCTTCCCAAAGAGATTTTAGTCAATGCCGCTTTTGATGGTTCTCAAGTATTAACTGATGCTTTGGCTGAGCATGTTGGCAGAAATATACAAATTAAAGACAATGTACGAGGATTTAGAGCGAAATGGCTTGAATTGGCGCAGCGAACCGCCGAGCAAAATTTAACCAGTAAGCTGGCGTCTAAGCAAACATTACAGCAGCGCTTCGAATCGCTGCGTGACACCTTAGGTCTTGATTCCACGCCAGAACGGGTAGAGTGTTTTGATATCAGTCATAGTAGTGGTGAGGCAGTTGTGGCTTCCTGTGTGGTTTTTGACAATAGCAGTGGTGCGCTAAAAAGCGATTATCGGCGTTTTAATATTGAAAACATTACCGGGGGTGACGATTATGCTGCTATGGAGCAAGCAATTCGTCGACGTTATACGCGTCTGATGAAAGGTGAAGGAAAATTACCTGATATTTTATTAATTGATGGTGGTAAGGGCCAGATTGGTATTGCAAAGTCAGTATTATCTGACCTTGGCGTAGTAGGGGTAATGACAATTGGTGTTGCCAAGGGCACTACTCGTAAGCCCGGAATGGAAACTTTGATCCTTGCTGATGAGAATAACAAGGTAGTGGCCAGGCCGCAGCAAGCAGCACTGCATCTCATACAGCAAATAAGAGATGAGGCGCATCGCTTTGCTATCACCGGGCACAAGGCCCGAAGAGATAAAAAGCGGCGTACCTCGCCTCTTGAGGGCATCCCCGGTGTTGGACCCACTCGCAGGCGTGACCTTTTAAAACACTTTGGTGGAGTGGTGGAGGTTAAAAAAGCCAGCGTTGCCGACTTAATGAAAGTGACTAATATAAATAAAAAGGTTGCTGAAGCGATATACAGTGCACTGTATAATGAATGAATCGATTATAATGGGTCTCGCTACTATAGAAATTTTGTTACGACGATCTTGATACACAAGTTAAAACACAAGTTAA
>DNBN01000315.1:2014-2708 GCA_003491845.1 Porticoccaceae bacterium
CACAAGTTAAAACACAAGTTAAACGCCTTTAAGGACTCAATGATTTATGTGGAATCTTCCCAATATACTGACAATGCTGCGTATTGCCATGATTCCGGTGTTCATTGTTGTCTATTATCTACCTTGGGAATGGCACCATTTGGCATCAGCGGCCATTTTTGGCCTTGCCGCACTTACTGACTGGATTGATGGTTACTATGCTCGTAAGTTAAATATGGTAACGCCCTTTGGGGCCTTTTTAGATCCAGTGGCCGATAAACTTATTGTGACAGCCGCATTGGTTTTATTATTAGAGGTTCATTCAACGCCCTGGTTTGCGCTACCGGCGATAGTGATCATCGGCCGAGAAATAGTTATTTCGGCGTTACGCGAATGGATGTCTGAGCTTGGTTCCTCTAAAAGTGTCGCTGTGTCTACCTTAGGTAAAGTTAAGACCTGGGTGCAAATGGTCGCCATTGCCTTACTACTGTTGGCCAAACCTGATCAACAATGGTTAATGGGACTCGGTTTTGTGGCTGTCTATATTGCTGCAGGCCTAACCTTGTGGTCTATGTTTTACTATATTAAGCAAGCGTGGCCGCAATTGAGTGCAAAGGTTCAGAAGTAGTTGATTTATTGCTAATAATGCCTAGAATAGCGACCTCACCAATTGACTTGGGTGAAGCTACGAAAAAAGGCGCGGTAGCAAAGTGGT
>DNBN01000015.1 GCA_003491845.1 Porticoccaceae bacterium
TATTTGTTAAACTACTGTAATTATTATATTTTTTGTCGATTAAGTGAGCAGGGCGAGATAATATAAAACCATTATTAGGCGGACTCTCTCACCGCCATTTAAAACCGCTAAAACCCCTGCAACTGCCAAGGGTTTTCGTTTCTGTCGTAGGTGAATCAAATAAAGCTATAGTCGTACTTGAAAAAGTACAGCAAATTATTCCCCCATCTCGAAATACTCGATGTTAACTATTTACGCATGCGCTTTTAGAAAAAAACCTTGTTAGACATGTTGTGTTAGCTTGATAAGAGACGCTGCGGTTTTCTGCAAGAGAATTAAGTGCTTAATATTTAGAAGTACTGCAAGAACATGGTTTTCTTATGAATATTGTCGTAGAACAAAAAGGCGTCGATATTAATTAGGGCCCTTCAGTGTAGTCGCTGTGCGAAAACATTGTATCTTTCGGATTGTATAACTAGGACGTTAACACGCAGCATCGATATGCCGGCGTGGTAACTAAGTACAACTATACGAATTACCATGTGACATCTATATACCATTGTCCGATAAAGCTACTATGATAGACACTCAACCAAAGCCGGTGGTGAGTTTTAACGATGCACCAAACTCACTTTTCTCTTGCGCCCATATTTACAACTTTATATCCCAAGCTTATTGCTACCCTTAATTATAGAGCGCGGAAGTTTGACTCCTTAACCAGAGCCAATTGTATAGTAATTCAAAACCAACCCAATCAAAGCGAAATACCTTATCCAGTCAGGTCAGGGCTCGATCGAAATGCCGCCTATGCAGATTGTCCTGGATTCAAGGAATGTATAAAAAAGGGCTATTTAGCAAATTCATTGCATAGATGTTATGCTTCAAAAGAAATGTAAAATAACAGGAGAACACAATGTCAGATTGCAAATGTTGTAAGTCGTGTAATTGTAAGTCGTGTAGCTGCAAAACTTGTAGTTGTAAATGCTCTAAGTGCTGTAATTGTAACTGTTGTTAATTTAGAACGACTTTATTAAAAAGTAGCCGATTTGATTTTTTTTGCCGATAGATTCTGTAAAAATAGAGTTGTGCCTGAATAAAAAGGGCATCATTGGGGATAATATAATCGACGTCGTGCGTATCAACGTTAAACGTAATCACTAACGTGGCTGCGAGTTAAAGTATTCGTCTTCAGTTTATCTCTATGAAGTATCTTCTCCAAACGTGAGTGTTGTCTCTGAGGCTACAAGAAATAGTATTATTATCTTGTTAGTGTTTGCTAAGTGGTTAACAGGAGATACCCAGAATTCTAGCCTCTGTTGGTGTTTTCGCAATGTTTATCTTGTTGGGTTAACAACAGCTTAATGCGGACCAAAATGTTTAAAATATATTTCTAAGAGACTAATCATGCGTTATTTTACCGCACTAATAATTCTATCTTTTCTATTTATTCTATCTAGTAATACTCACGCCGTTCACGAATGTGGTAGTCCACATGAGCAAGAAAATTCGGCAGAGCATGAAAAACATGGATGCGATGATCTTGTGGAGACAGATTTTTTTTATGGGGATTCTCGTGGAGACTCCCCAGAACTAGCTAGTCGAGGCTCGTATAAGGTGGGTGTTCGGACTTTGGAGCTAGTTAATCCAAATCAACCAGATGTTATTAACTACAGTACACAAAAACAAAATTCCCTTTATGATCGACAGTTGACAATTGAGGTTTGGTATCCCGCCAAACTTAACAAGGGTCAGAGGCAAATTACAATTTATAGTGATGTACTTGGGCATGGCTCAGATAATCCAGATCGTCCCAATCTTCCTTTCCACTTTGGCGGCAGAGCTGCGCGAAATGCAGTCATTGCTCCTGCTGGTAGTGGCTATCCATTAGTGATAATTTCTCATGGTTACCCTGGGTCCAGAGTTATGATGACTTGGTTGGCTGAAAATTTGGCTTCAAAAGGGTATGTTGTTGTTGCAATAGACCATGCAGAATCAACCCATGCTGATGCAGAATCTATAAGTAGCACCATGGTGCATAGACCTCGTGACATTACGTTTGTTGTAAACGCTATGGATGATTTCAACCAAAAATCGACATCATTTTTATTTGGTAGGGTTAATGCAGAACTGACAGCGTTAATTGGTTATTCTATGGGAACATATGGCACACTCAGTATGGCTGGGGTTGGTGCAAGTAAATTAGCTCTGGGCTTCCCCGGGGATATTGCTGAACATTATTTAACGAGTTTGCAGGCGGGTAATCCAGAATTTGAGGCCACAATTGATAGGCGTATAAAAGCTATGATCGCATTTTCGCCCTTTGCTCCCAGCGGTTACTGGAGTCAGGCGGGGATAAAAAACCTCAAGGTTCCAAGTCTTTTTGTTGTGGGTGATCAAGATCAAACAACAGGGTTTTCTGCGGCACAATGGCTTTTTGACAACGCCGTAAATTCACATCGTTATCTATTGGTATTTAAAAGTGCCATTCACGAAGTGGCTACCAATCCTGCGCCGCCTCTGGCTAATCTTTACCCTCGTGAGTACGCTCATTATCAGGAGCCTGCATGGGATAACCGGAGACTTAATAATATTAATCAGCATTTTATAACCGCTTTTCTAGGGAAGCACCTATTGGGTGAAGATAGCCAATATAGTGACTATCTGAATCTTTCAGTGGTCTCAAATGATTCACCACGAACTGATACCGAAGACTCTAAATACTGGAAAGGATTTGCGAATTGGACAGCAATAGGTATGGAACTGCATCAGCGAGAAGCAAACACCACTGACTAACATAAACTTTTGGATGGTGTAATGTAATAACACATAAAAACGTAGCAGTTACTACCTCTTTCGTTTTTACCGGCCTAGCGGGTGTAAAGGGTTGATCATCTAGTGCTTGATGTTGTTTGTATGCGTGGGTGGTGTTCCGTAAGCTCCCAGAGAGCGTTGTGATGCAGTTTTAGTTACTATGATAACCCATCATTAACTGATTAATTACCTATAACTGCCTATAAATTTACTTTGTAGATTCTAATCACAGCCTGTCATTGACGATACACATAAGCACATACACATAATCGCATAGATATGCCAACGCACTCGGTTAGCTTGTTGGTAGGCTAACTCAAGTTGCCGATTTCAACTGAAATTGACCATCTGCGGTATTGATTATGAGTCTTTTTAGGTATACGCACTAGCTACTAGCGACGTCTTTCATGCATACTGCCTTTTGATTTTATTCTTATAAACAATCAATTTTTAAAAAAAGAGGTTACCTATGCAATCGGCACTCATACATATGGGACGTGGTTTACTGGCTATTTATTTTTTGTTGCCTGGCATTATGAAATTTGTCTCATGGGATATGCATGTGGCACTGATGGAAACTCATGGAATGGTTATGGTGCCTGTATTGCTGGCGGTTGCAGGGGTCGTTCAAATTGCTGCGAGCATCTGTCTTTTCCTCAATAAACAGGTTGTTATCTGCGCGCTGGGTTTAGCGGCCATGGTCTTGCTTATCAACCTTAATCTACATGACTTTTGGAATGTGTATGAGGGCGTTGATACGAAGCATGAGACGCAGAATTTCTTTAAAAACATGGGCATATTTGCCGGTCTGTTACTGCTAGCCGCGGCAAATATAGATCAGTCTAGCAATGAGGAAAGTTAAAAAATAATCTGTTAGAAATCGCAATGACACGAGAAAATCGGGATATTTGGTTCAACCGTTCCGCCTTACCATTCGGCAATGGAACCATCACCATGACGCCATAATGGGTTTTTCCACTCACCCGCTTTCTTCGACGCCTCTATAA
>DNBN01000319.1 GCA_003491845.1 Porticoccaceae bacterium
TCTGACTTTAAGCCCATGCTGCAAACCTTAGGTGGCGGAGATGACCGGATCAGCATGAAGCTCATTGTAGATAAAGCCTCAGACAAAGTGATTGGCTGTCATATGGTGGGCGATCATGCCGCAGAAATAATCCAAGGTATAGGAATCGCAATAAAAGCCGGTGCCACCAAAGCGGACTTTGATGCTACTATTGGCATTCATCCATCGGCGGCAGAGGAGTTTGTTACCATGCGCGAAGCAACTCGCTAAAACTGCCCCTTAGCTCGCTCTAATAGACACAGGCTTAAAAACTTTAAATCAGCTAAACTACGTCCAGCATCAGCGCTATCCTGATGCACTATTACTAATAGCAGAGCGTGACTAATCTCTAACCATTCGCGGCCAAGTCTCTCTAATTCAGATGTGCGGTTAGAGATTTCCAGTCGCTTAAACATGCGTGCCATGGCGCTAATAATGGTTGCATCATGCTGACTATCCAACGCTTTAAGTTCTGGGACGCCATACATGGCTTGTACTAAAGGTAATAGACCTTCCTGCTGCTGATAGGTTAATAACATTCTATTGGTACTAGTTTCAACAAACTGCTTAAGGCCAAATGTTTCAATAGGGTAGTTCTCGAGCTCGCGCAATCCATTATCCATTTCATCTAGCCAGCGCTCTGCCAAAGCATGCATAATTGCATATTTGTTAGGGAAGTAATGATATAAGGTTCCCACCGAGACGCCGACAGTTTTGGCAACTAAAATAGTCGTTAAATCGTCCTGGCCAACCTCCTCAAGTAAGTGTGCAGTAACCTTCAAAATGTTCTCACGTCTTTCTAAAGCACGCTTTTGCACAGGCGTTGATCTGGGTGTAAGTTTTCGTTTAGTCTGCATCTATGAACCTTAAAATCGATCACGAAGTGAATAGTAGAGCATTGCACTTACCATTCCTGGCCAGCGTAGTAATGTGCCACCAGGAAATTTTGTGGAACCTAGATTTGACATCACATCAAATCTCTCTAGTTTTCCACTGATTGCTTCGGCAATAAGCTTACCCCCAAAAGTTGCAGTCGGAATCCCGTGTCCTGAATAGCCGTGCATATGCCATATATTGTCTTGAACACGCCCGAAGTGCGGCAAACGATTCATGGTAATAGCAAGAGTTCCACCCCAGCCATAATCAATTTTCGTATCAACTAACTGAGGGTATATTTGCAACATATATTTTCTGACAAAACTTTTAATATCAGCTGGAAACGCCCGCCGGTAGTTTTCGCCACCGCCGAAGATTAATCGATTATCGGCAGACAACTTCCAGTAATTAATGACGAACCTAGTATCCGCCATTGATGTGTCTTGCGGAATGATGGAATGCGCCATATCACTATCTAGAGGCTCTGTAGCTAAAACAAAATTATTGATTGGCATAATATAACCATTAATACGTGGCTCAAGCTTTTCAATATAACCATTGCAAGCAAGTACTATTTCATTGGCGCTTACCTGCCCATTGACGGTGTTTATCACCAGTGGGGTGCCGCCATAAGAGGTTACCCGAGAGTTTTCATAGATTCGAACCCCTGCTTTTAATGCAGCATCTGCAAGTCCTAAGGCAAAGTTTAACGGGTGCAGATGGCAGGATACCTTGTCCCACAGCGCACCATAAAAATTATCACTGGTCACTACCTCATCAAGTCGGTGCCTTGGGATAAACTCCATATCTTTAAAGTTGTAGCGATCCTGTAAAAAATTCATCTCCCCATGCAATTCCTCACATAGATTAGGCTTATGGGCTAAATGGACACTGCCAGTTTTCAAATCGCAGGCAATATTGTGGTCTTCTATGAGGGATTTTACCGTAGCGACAGCCTCTAAGCCCATTTCCCACAATAGAGTTGCCGTATCATGGCCAAACGTGTGTTCTAAATATTCCTGATCAGCTCGCTGGCCAATACCAACATGACCTCCGTTGCGACCAGAAGCCCCAAAAGCAATGGTTTCAGCTTCTAAAACTATAACAGAGTAGCCTTTTAGTGCTAGGTGAAGGGCAGAAGATAATCCGGTATACCCCGCACCTATGATGCATATATCGGCAACTTCCTTCGATTGCAGCATAGAACCTGAAGGTCGGACGTTTGCCGTAGAGGCATAATATGAATCCATAATTACAACTAGCCTGTGGATCGTTTAAATTGACATTATGAGTATTTTGAATAATAATTCAACTTTAATTGAATAATAATTCAATTTACATAAAATATAAAGGTGCGCAATGGCTGATCACAATGACATCGAAAACTGGCTAAAAGAACATAAAATTACTGAAGTAGAATGTTTAGTACCCGATATGACGGGTAATGCACGCGGGAAGTTCATCCCAGCAAAAAAGTTTTTAAAAGAGGATAGCCGACTTCCCGAAGGGATTTTGGCTCAGACTGTCACCGGAGAATATTCGGATGATTTTTGGGAGTTACTTGACACCATTGACGGCGACATGCTGTTAGAACCCGATCCAAATACCAAACGTTTAGTGCCCTGGGCTAATGAAACGACTGGCCAAATAATTCATGACTGCTTTACAAAAGGTGGCGAGCCTCATCCCTTCTCTAGCAGAAATGTACTCAAGCGAGTGTTAGCACTCTATGAAAACGAAGGCTTAACTCCAATCATCGCCCCAGAAATGGAATTTTATTTGGTCGAAAAAAATCCAAATCCTGGCTTGCCTTTAAAACCGCCGATTGGACGATCGGGAAGACCAGAGACTGCGCGTCAGTCATACAGCATTGATGCAGCCAATGAGTTCGAGAGCTTCGTTGAAGGTATGTACAGTTACTGCGATGCAATGAATTTAGATATAGATACACTAATCCATGAATCTGGCGCCGCCCAGCTAGAAGTAAATTTTATTCACGGCGAGCCACTGAGTTTAGCAGATCAAGTTTTTACCTTTAAACGGACCGTCAGAGAGGCCGCATTAAAAGAGGATATATACGCTACATTTATGGCCAAGCCTATGGCCTCTGAGCCCGGTTCAGCAACGCACATACATCAAAGCATACTCAATAAAGAAACGGGAAAGAATATTTTTAGTGATGAAAAAGGGCAGTACAGTCAGACATTTAGGTATTACTTGGGAGGCTTACAGAAATACACGCCCCTAGTAATGAGTCTATATGCACCTAATGTAAACTCTTATCGTCGCTTCACCCGTGAGGTTTCTGCACCGATCAATTTGCATTGGGGTTTTGATAACCGTACTACCGGGCTTCGTATCCCTGATGCCTCGCCAAAAAATTATCGAATAGAAAATCGATTTCCCGGAGCTGATGTAAATCCATATCTTGCGATCGCCGCAACCTTAGCCTGCGGGTATCTTGGCATGAAAAATAAGATTGAACCATCAGAAGCATATGAGGGTAATGCCTATGATGAGGACATTGATGTACCAAGAACCCTAGAGGAAGCGTTGCGCGGGTTACAC
This sequence comes from Porticoccaceae bacterium, assembly GCA_003491845.1. Taxonomy (GTDB): domain Bacteria; phylum Pseudomonadota; class Gammaproteobacteria; order Pseudomonadales; family Porticoccaceae; genus HTCC2207. The sequence goes on from DNBN01000319.1 coordinate 3,463, forward strand.
GAAGATCAAGATATAGTCGACATTTTTGGAGAAAAATTTATCCAGCTGTATACATCGATAAAACTGGTAGAATTTGAAGAGTTTAATCAGGTAATATCGTCGTGGGAGCGGGAGCATCTTCTGTTAAATGTTTAAAAGTGCTAGGTAAGTAGATATTAATTTAGCTACCGTAAGCAAGGTTATAGAGTCTTTATTATGAATTTAAAACTTATCAGTGGCGCCTTGGGTGCCGAGGTCAGCGGAATTGATCTAACCCAAGATGTACCATCGTCGACCTATGAACAAATTCGTAAATTACTAGTTGAACATG
>DNBN01000271.1 GCA_003491845.1 Porticoccaceae bacterium
CCTTGGGTAGAGAAGGCTAATAATAACGATAAGTTTCCAGTAAAGTCGGTGGGGGTCATTTTTTTTAGGTCATTCAGATTTTTGGCATCCATGGCTATTATATAATTAAATCTATAAAAATCATCGGAATTAACCAATCTTGAGCGCAACGCAGACATGTCATATCCGGCCATAGCGGCCACTTCCGTCGACCGTTTGTCAGGAGCATGGCCTAGATGCCAATCGCCGGTACCAGCACTATCTACATCAACAATGCCGGCCAATCCACTTTGATCTACCAACGACTGAAAAACCGCATGTGCGGTGGGGGATCGACAGATATTACCCAAACATACAAACAGAACCGAAACCTTAGCCATCTCATCCACCTTTATTTGTTTTTCGCCTGGTCATCTAGTAGCTTTTCAACGGCCAATAAATCCTCCAAAGTATCTACCCCAGCGGGGACTCTCGCAACCGCGTTATCAACATGAATACTCACCTGATTATATAAAAATCTTAACTGTTCAAGGGATTCTATTCGCTCTACAGGCGCTGGAGGCCAAGTCATAAAAGAATTTAACTCAGACACTCGATAAGCGTAGATACCTATATGTCGATAAGCCTCAATAGGACTATCTGGCAACTCATCTCTTCGAAATGGAATAGGGGCTCTGCTAAAGTAATTTGCCATGCCATCGGCGCGACTAATCACTTTTACCACATTAGGATTATGTAAGACTGATTTTTCAAAAATGGGCTCGCAGAGTGTAGCCACACCTGCTACAGGATTTAACCCCAAATTATCAGCGACTTGATTAATAACCTCAGGAGGAATTAAAGGTTCATCTCCCTGCACATTAACCACTAGTTGATCGTCAGAGAAACGTAACTTTGTTACGACTTCTTGTAGCCGATTCGTACCAGATTCGTGATTTGAGCGAGTTATACAGACCTCTGCACCAAAACCTGATGCCGCGGCTTCAATTCTTGCATCATCAGTTGCTATAATAACCCTTGAGGCATCGCTTTTGCAGGCCTGCTGCCAAACTCTTTGAATCATAGAAGTACCAGCAATAAGCTTTAGTGGCTTACCTGGAAGTCGAGAAGACTCGTAGCGAGCCGGTATAATTACCACAAATGACATAGTCAATACGCTTTAGTTTGCTGTAGTTACTGCCTATAAAAAGAGACATTACACTGTTACGAGATTATAGCCCTAAGGTATTTTAGAGTTAAGTTTTTTTAGCGCTAAGGCATTATCACGACTTAATAAGGCCTGCTCGATTACAAATATTGTCAATCAAAAGGTCATTTAGGGACATATGGACCTCTAACACCCATAGATTCTCAGAAGCAACACCAGTGTACTTTATAGCATCTTTAGCCGTGATAATTACTGCCAAAGAGTCAACAAAATTAAGATCAGCATACGTAAGCGACTGATGGTCGTTTTTTGGCGACAAGCATGGATCAAAGCCCATCGCCACTAGTGTTGCAGCGAAACGTTCAGGGTGACCTATACCGGCAACCGCGTGAACCTGTTTTGATAAAGACCATTGAGATATATCGATCAATACGTCACTACCAAACTTGCGCAAACCAACAGGCTCAATGGATACTGAATAGCTCTCTGGACCATCTGCAAGATTCAATTGATTACCGGATTGACCATTAAGCACGACAAAATCTACTGTCTTAAGACGCGAAATAGGTTCTCGCAGGGGCCCTGCTGGAAGCATTAGGCCATTACCAAAACCCCGATCCACATCCACCACAGCCACTTCAATGTCTCTATGCATACAATAATGCTGCATACCGTCGTCACTCAATATAATGTCACAAGAAAAATGATCCACCAAAGTAGTGACCGCTCTCACTCGATTCGGATCGACAACAACCATACACTTGCACACAGTGGCGATAAGCAGAGGTTCATCACCGCAAAGACTCGGCGAAGTATCAGCAGATACAATAAGCGGATAAGTAGCGGAAGTTCCACCATAACCACGACTAACCACACCGACAACATAACCTTTCTTTTCAAGCCGGTTAACCAACGCAATAATGAAAGGGGTTTTTCCACTGCCACCAACGGATATATTTCCAACAACTAAAACCGGAACCTTATATGGCTCAGTTTTAAACCACCATTTTAGACACTTCCGGCGAAACCACCCCAGGACATAAAATACTAAAGATAGAGGTAATAGAGACCATAGCCATAGCTTTTTCTGAAACCATGCGTTTACTAATTTTCGCTCAACAGACACCCCTATCAACCCTTTGATTCATTAAATTGGTTCTGATACAGGTCTGCATAACGACCGCCGGCAGTGAGCAATGCTTGATGAGAGCCTTGCTCAATAATTTGACCTTTTTCTAAAACCAGAATCCGGTCGGCTTTTTCCACAGTACTAAGTCGATGTGCAATGACGAAGCTTGTTCGGCCCTTCATAAGCTCTTCAAGAGCAGCTTGAATATGCCTCTCTGAATCAGTGTCAAGGGCTGAGGTGGCCTCATCAAGAATCAAAATAGGTGCATTTTTAAGTACCGCTCTGGCAATCGCTATGCGCTGCCGCTGGCCGCCAGATAGCATTACGCCATCGTCACCAACATCGGTATCAAATCCCAAGGGCATATCGTCTATGAACTCAGTAGCATGAGCAATATCTGCCGCTGCTCTTATTTTTTCCTCAGATGCTCCCGCTAACTCACCATAGGCAATATTACTGGCAACACTGCCGTTAAACAGAGTTACATTTTGACTAACTATGGCGATATGGGTACGTAAATTATCTAAGCTAAACTCATTTATATCGACACCATCTAGTGTCAACTGCCCTTGCTCGTAGTGGTAAAAACGAGGGATCAAATTAACAAGGGAGGTTTTACCACTACCAGAAGAACCGACCAGAGCAATGGTTTCTCCTGGGCTAACAGAAAAGCTAATCTCTTTTAGCACTTCTTTATCGCTTCCGGCATAACTAAAGCTAACATTAGTAAATTGAAACTGGCCGGACACCTCTACCGGGGAGTGAGAGCCATTATCAATCTCAGCTGGAGTATCGATTATTTCAAAAATTGATTCTGACGCTGCTATTCCTCGCTGAATATCACTGTTAACCTCCGTAAGCTGTCTTATCGGCTTTATCAATACACCAGCGGCGACAATAAACGTTATAAACCCTCCAGTGGTCATCGTCTCTAAAATGATCGGATTCAACATAAATCCGGTGACTCCAGCGAACGCAAACGACACTATCAAAATAATTAAGGGATTACTCAAAGCCCCTGCAAAAGCCATTTTCATATTCTGGCGACGATTATCATGGCTCGCATTGAGCATAGCCTTGCGCTCGGTCTCACGAGCCCCAAACATTCTTACCTCTTGATAGCCACTCACCGACTCCTGAGTAACATGTGTCACATCACCCATAGCCGTCTGAATATTTAGACTTATAAACCTAAATCGTTTACTTACCTTTAAAACAATGAAGCCGATAAGCGGGACAACGGAAACAAAAAATAGTGTCAGTATCCAATTTACATAAAACAGATACCCCATTAATCCTATTAC
>DNBN01000336.1 GCA_003491845.1 Porticoccaceae bacterium
TCGGTAGTGGTAATCCAGGAAATGGTGGTACTAGAATTACTGCACGCGGATTTACAGGACAGGATGCGGTGGCAAAATTATATGATGGCAATCAATATTTTACTCTGGCTGGCACCATCACGTTCCCCTTTGACACTTGGGCAGTGGAACGAATTGATGTTTTAAAGGGGCCGGCATCTGTTCTCTATGGTCAGGGTGGTGTAGCGGGCGCGATTAATATAATACCTAAGTCAGCCAGCGATGAATTTGGTATTGATCTACGTCTAACATCTGGCGAAAACAATCAGCGATTTATCGGTGCTGGTATCAACGGCACAGTCGCCGACAACGTCATTGGTAGAATAGACATTAGCCAACGAGAATCAGACAATTTTATTGAAAATGGGTCGTCTGAATCAAATATGCTGGCAGTAGAATTGCAATGGCAAGCCTCTGAAAACTTAGCGCTAACATTTAGGCATGATGCAGGCGATCAGTCACCAATACGATATTTTGGTATTCCTCTTGTCGATGGAAAATTTAATAGGGACTGGCTTGAGTTAAATTTAAATGCCGAAGATAGTCGTATTCGATATCAAGATGACATCACGCGGGTCATCATGGATTGGAACGTCACGAATACCCTTACTTTTAATGCTGAGGTTTTTTCACTTGATACAGACAGGTATTGGAAAACTATCGAAACCTATTCTTATGATTCGCAAAGCGATAAGATTCAGCGAGCTGATCCACTGATTATTCGTCATCAGTTAGATCAGCAAGGCCTACGTGCTAATTTTGTTAGTGACTCTAGCTTGGGCGCTATGCCATGGAAGTCCTCAATTGGATTTGAGGTTACCGTTGTAGCGATGAAATATACGTCTAACTTTAACCCTAGTCATCCTAATCGAGTGGACTGGGGTGGAGATGTTGATCAGGTGGATCCAGACAACTTTGTTGCAGGTTCTTGGGCCGATATCACCGACAGTCAAGCTGCATTAGATCAACAATCAGATGTTAATCAGTTGGCCTTTTTCGCCGAAAGTCAGCTGGCCCTCACCAAAAAATTAGCACTTGTAGCTGGGCTCCGATTAGACACTATTAAAACTGACTATGAACGTCTGGCATATGGTGACGCTTTACCTGATCCCCTATCACAAGAAATTGATCCGTTGATGTTTAGACTCGGCGCAGTTTACGACGTCAACGAAAATACCGCACTTTACGGTCAATTTTCAACCGGAGAAACCCATCCCAATGGTGGAGACATTGTCCGAGTAAGAGCCAACTACCGTGAAGCTGATACTGTTGGTGTCGAACAGTATGAGTTTGGAATAAAACAATCAATTCAGCAGAACAAGCTCAACTGGAGTCTAGCTTTATTTGAGGTAACAAAAACAAATTTACTAATTGATGATCCGGATAGTTCTGATCCTACTGATCGCATAAGTATTCCAGAACAACGATCTCAGGGAATCGAAGCTAGTCTTGAGTATTTACTCGACAGTAGGTTAACAGGATACGCAAATATCGCCATAATTGACGCAGAGAGAGACACTACCGATGGTCGATCTGAAGCAACACCATACGTTGCTGATGTGACATTTAATACAGGTGTACTGTTTAGGCCGGTTAATTATCTTCAAGTGGTTGCAGACCTTCGTTATGTTGATGAAAGGCCCTTCAGAGATACCCCTTTGGACGCCTACACTATTGTTGATCTGTCCTTAGCATGGCTCATTCAGGATAATATGCGTTTAACCTTAAACGCAAAAAATGTGACCGATAAATTGTATGCAACATCGGATCACTGGGCCGGTAGTCAATGGTCGGTTGGACCACCGCGATCTATAAGTCTTACTCTTGACATTAACTTCTAATTTACCTGACGGTGGTAAATTAATCACAAGGGTAAAGTTAACAAGTGGGTATCAACGTAATTAGTAAACTAGGTAGACTGCGAGACAAGGCCCCAATGGGGCCTTTTTTGTAAGTAACGAGTATGTCACATAGCGCATGCATACCGTGCCGAAATATTAAATAAAACTACTATGAGACCATAATCTGCTATTGACAAGGTCGTCTTCTCTGCTCTGATTGATGACAATCACGATTTCGCTGCCCCTTGTCCCATTTGATGTTAAATGTTTCAGAGATTCCACTTGCAGCATAGACGTTAGGGCTAACAATTTTGCAAAGATGATATCTGCGAGACCATGGTGCAAACTAAAATTATTAGGTTTACACTTTGTGGTTTATAAAGGGGGTGAGTATGGGAAAGATCGTCAAATATGGTGGTTACGGTTTGTTGACAGTAATGTTTATTGTTGCACTTTTTATCGCTAATCAGTTTTTTCAGCCATATAACACTTTGCGTATTTCTCTTAGTCTTGGTCCTGAACCGGCTCAATTAGTGAGTCAAGGCTTTACTTATCGTGACTTGAACAAAAACCAACGCTTAGATGTTTATGAAAACTCCCAGGCATCAACAGCGGATAGAGTGGAAGATCTACTCAGTCAAATGACGCTGGAAGAGAAAGTCGGGCAGATGATGCATCCGGCCATCACCATAGAGCCCAATGCCGATTTACTGATATTTCATGC
>DNBN01000141.1:0-1581 GCA_003491845.1 Porticoccaceae bacterium
ACACCGCTGTCATCGCGGATCGCTCACCTTGCAGTGATTGATGTACTGGCCGTTGGAGTCGCCCAGAAAAAAGGCCCGCAATTGCAGGAACATCTCCAGCAGCTGCAAGAAGGGCTGTCGTCCCTGCGCAGCAATTAGACTTCCCTGGGCATCAATTTAAAGTACGCCAACTTACACAGCAATATACCCTACCTTGGCGGTTTTGTGCCCGCCGCATTTTTAGTCTACGTTTAATCCAATGGCCTTTTATAGATTGCAGACAAAGCACAGGCCGTTGTTGTTTTTATTGATCGTTACATGCAGTTAATACCACAGGGAATTCGGCTCAAGTAGCCTTAATTAATCGCTAGGGAGCAACGCTATGTCAAACGAAGAGGGTAGTACTCAACTTTCTAAATCAATCGCAAAAATTTACAGCAATACTTTAATCGGGGTAGAAATTGTTATCGCTGCGGCGGTGATTATATTTTTTGCTGCACTGGCACCGGGAGCAATCGCACTGATTGTTTTAGGCGCCGCCGCCTTATTACTATTACTTGGCACTGTGGCTTTTCACGCGCTGACTTGCGCAATAAAAGCCCATTATGCTGCCAACCCGGCCGGGGCTGCAGCGGCCTATGGTTTCCCAACCTATGCCGCATTAAAGGCCTCATGGCCCTGGGCGGTTCGATTGGTTGCCTGTTAGTACAAGTGGCGGGCACATGGATTGTCGCTCGCCGTTTTTTAACTATATTGTTTTATCCTCTCCGGGTAGGCTGACATTAATATTAATAGCAATGCCCGCCAAAATAAGCGGCGCACCCACAAGCAATGTTACAGTGCCATATTCCCCAAATAAAATAATGCCCTGTAGGCAAGATTTCTACTGGGATTAATCATTCTGATTGTCAGTGGCAATAACGGATAGGATTGGCAGTCTTTTAAAAATTTATATTTTTTACTCAACAGTGACAGACTTCGCCAGATTACGCGGTTGATCTACATCTGTTCCTTTAAGCAGAGCCACATGATAAGAAAGCATCTGCAGTGGTAAGGTATAGATAATCGCCTCTAGACTTTTTGGCACATGGGGCATATCGATAACGGTGATACCGGGCTCGCTGGCAAAGCCAGATTTGCGATCAGCAAACACAAACAGCTGTCCTCCTCGGGCGCGGACTTCGTGTAAATTGGATTTTAGTTTTTCCAATAATTCATTATTTGGTGCCACTGTTACTACCGGCATATCTTCATCCACTAGAGCTAGTGGCCCATGTTTTAATTCTCCGGAGGGATAGGCTTCAGCATGGATATAGGAAATCTCTTTTAATTTAAGAGCGCCTTCAAGGGCGATGGGATATTGCTCTCCTCGGCCTAAAAATAATGCGTGTTGTTTATTGGCGAAGGATTCTGATACCTGTTCAATTAAAGAATCCAAGGCTAGAACCTTAGTGCAGAGGGCAGGGAGTTTGTGAAGATTCTGCACTAACAGTTTTTCGGTTTTTGCTTTTAATCCGTGGTGTCGGGCAATGGCAATAGAGAATAATTGTAACGCCACTAACTGGGTGGTGAAGGCCTTGGTAGAAGCCACACCAATTTCAG
>DNBN01000141.1:1931-3436 GCA_003491845.1 Porticoccaceae bacterium
AGGTAACCACTATCTTTGGCCTTTCTTAGTGCCGCTAACGTATCTGCTGTTTCGCCGGACTGGGAGATGCTGACAAATAATGTACCGGCGGGAACTGCCACTTTGCGATAGCGATATTCACTGGCTACTTCCACCTGACAGGGAATGCCGGCATATTCTTCCAGCCAGTATTTGGCCACTAGTCCAGAATGATAACTGGTGCCGCAGGCAACAATGTGCACTGCATTGGATTGGGTGAAAAGCTCTTCGGCCTGATAGCCAAAGATGGCTTCACGAATATGGTCATCGGCAATGCGACCAGCAAATGTGTCGGCAAGTACATCAGCCTGCTCAAAAATTTCTTTTTGCATAAAGTGGCGATACTGGCCTTTTTCTGCAATTTGATCTTTCTCGTCCAGCTCCTGCAAATGACGTTTGATGGCTTTACCGCGGCGATCATACACCTTGTAACCACTGTGCATTGCTTCAACCAAATCGCCTTCTTCTAAAAAGACCACACGGTCAGTCACTTGGCGCAATGCCATTTGATCGGAGGCAATAAAATGTTCGTCGATACCAACGCCGATGACCAATGGACTGCCACTGCGGGTACCTATTAAGGTGTGGGGCTCAGCTGTTGAAATAACGCCAAGGGCATAGGCTCCCTCCAGCCGGGCAATGGTTTTTTGTACTGCGCGACGCAGGTCTTTTGCAGTTTTACTGTAATGATTAACCAGATGGGCAATGACTTCAGAATCAGTGCCGGACAAAAAATCGTAACCGGCATTAATCATTTCCTGGCGCAGGACTTCGTGATTTTCGATAATGCCATTATGAACTACCGAGATTCCGCCGGAAGTATGTGGGTGTGAATTAGCGGTGCTCGGCTCACCATGGGTTGCCCAGCGAGTATGAGCTATACCGGTGTTTCCAGCGGCTGGTGATTTTTTTGCTACTGCTTCAAGCTTGGCCACCTTGCCAATAGTTTTTCTGGTTTGCAGTTGCTGGTGGCTGTCGATAATTGATACACCAGCAGAGTCATAGCCGCGATACTCAAGACGGTGAAGGCCTTCTATCAAGATCTTGTATACATTCCTATTGGTGGCTGCGCCGACAATTCCACACATGCTTTAATCTTCCTTTTTGGTTGGGCGCTTCCAGCCCGCAATATTACGCTGCTTGGTTCTGCTTACCGCCAGCGCGTCGGCAGAAACATTCTGAGTCAATGTTGAGCCTGCAGCAACAAATCCATTTTCACCTACGGTGACTGGCGCAATCAATGTGCTGTTGGAGCCAATAAAGGCGCCATCGCCAATTTTGGTTTGATGTTTATTTACACCATCGTAGTTGCAAGTGATAGTACCTGCGCCCACATTCACACCGGAGCCCAAGTCCGCGTCACCCACGTAGCTAAGATGATTAATTTTACTGCCATCGCCAACGATGACTTTTTTGGTTTCAACAAAATTACCAACCTTGGTATTTTTGCCTAACTCTGTGCCTGGGCGTATGCGGGCAAAGGGCCC
>DNBN01000106.1:0-1238 GCA_003491845.1 Porticoccaceae bacterium
ACTACCGGTACTACCGGTACTACAGGTACTACAGGTACTACAGGTACTACAGGTACTACAGGTACTACGAGCACCAGTTCGACTTCTGGGACCTAATGGGGACCTTAGCATTAAAAAAGGGCATCTCCGATGCCCTTTTTTAATGGCTCAAAAGCAGTTACCATAACGTGTATGAACCGACTAGTACTGCCATGTTTGAGTGTTTGTATTGCAGTGCCGTCATTGGCATCGGATTTTGGCACCACAGGACTAATCGATATCCCCACCGCGCGCATGACGTCGGATGGTACGCTGACCACCACTGCTGCGATTCAATCTCGAACAAATTCCTATGCGATCACTTATCAAGCTTTACCATGGTTAGAAGGTACTTTCAGATATACTGGCGACAACGATTTTTTTTACTGGGATCGCAATTACGAGGCAAAAATCAGGCTTTGGGAAGAGCAACGTTATGCGCCTCAGGTGGCTGTAGGAATTAGAGATTTGGTTGGAACAGGTGTTTGGGGATCAGAGTACGTGGTTGCCTCCAAACAAGTGGGAAATTTCGATTTCACCCTAGGGATGGGGTGGGGCCGTTTAGCCGGTAACGGTGATTTTAAAAATCCTATGGCGTGGGTTTCCGATAGCTTTCAGGTTCGAGATAACTTCGAAGGCTTGGGTGGTGAATTATCTACCGGAGCTTTTTTCAGTGGTGAAAGGGCAGGCCTTTTTGGTGGTATTAGCTATAGGCCCCGAGCTTTGCCACTTTCGTTTATGCTTGAATACAACCCTGATGAATATAATCGAGAATTCACTCGGGGGGGGCAAAGACCAAAAACTCCCATCACCGCAGCTGTAAAGTGGGATGCCGTGCCCGGATTATCACTCACTATTTCACATCAACATAATCAAGAGTGGGGTATTGAAGTCTCAGCGGCCATTGATACCAAAGCTTTGCCATCGAAGCCGTCTAATCGTTTATTTCGCTCAAGCCTAGATTATCCAGTTGATGAACTCCCTGCTGGAATCAATCATCTAAGTTGGTATGACACGTTGTTGTTTGACGTTGAGCGTTCGGGGATTTTGTTATTAGAAGCGACCATAGATGAGAGTTCTCACAGTGCAACAATCGTCATGGGTAACTTAGCGTATCCTGTATGGTCTGACGCGGTGGCTACCATGGCGAATTTAGCAGACTTACATTTACCCAACTCGGTAAATACTTTTAATATCGTTATTGAGGAAGAGGGGCATCG
>DNBN01000106.1:1533-5470 GCA_003491845.1 Porticoccaceae bacterium
ATAGCCTTGCGTCGTCCTTCACTGACTTACGGACAAATTGGTCAATTAGTTGAGCGTGAAATTAGGGTGAAGCCTGCTAAATCATTGAGTTTTGTACAGCATAAAACTGATTTTGTGCAAAAAAAGGTATTCTTTGATGTAAACTTATCTAATCGACTCCAGTTATTTGATCCTGATGATCCAGCGCGATACCAACTGTATGCTCAGTTAGGAATAAGCTTGGCTTTGCCTAAGTCATGGTTGCTTACCGGGGCCTATGGGTTTGATATTACAAATAATTTTGATGAAAGTAATCGGATTAATTCTGGCTCAGTACTACCACGAGTTCGTTCAGATATCGTAAACTACCTCATAGAAGGAGATACTGGCCTTGATTCACTCTACACAGAAAAACGAGGCACCACATTGAATGATGTCCACTACCGAGTTTTTGGAGGCGTTCTAGAGTCAATGTTTAGCGGCTTCGGTGGAGAGATTTTGTATCAGCCGCACCAGTCTAGGCTAGCCTACGGTTTCAGCGCTAACTGGGTGCGACAACGGGATTACGACAAAAGCTTTAAGCACCTAGACTACCAAACATCAACAGCCTTTGGCAGTGTTTACTGGGCGACACCTTTTTACAATTTTGATGTTGCGGTCCATGCGGGAAAATATTTAGCTAAAGATGTAGGGGCAACCTTAGAAATTAGACGGACTTTCCACAATGGTTGGTCAGTGGGTTTATGGGCAACAAAAACAAATGTCTCCGCGGAAGATTTTGGCGAAGGGAGCTTTGATAAAGGTATGTATTTTCGGATTCCGTTTAATGGGTTACTCGGGGCCAGTAACAGAAGTAACTACAGCACACGACTTCGTCCAATTCAGCGCGATGGTGGGCAGCGTTTAGAAGATTTTAGTGCTAATATTTGGTGGGATATCCGTGGAGCGAGGTATGATGCTTTCAGTGAAATGACCAAAAGGTTAGCCCCATGAGATTATTCGTCGTTACAATCTGTCTTTTGATGGTACTCCCGTTTAGCGGTTGCAGCGTCCAATCTAGTCAACTTTCGGCAGTAATGGATCTTTTTAAGACGCCAGACGCGGATATATCTCTACATAGCTGGTCAGTGAAATATGCAAATTATGAGGCTATAGTTTATCCTGTTACCTTGCCCCAGGGCACCTTGTTCTCTAATAAAGCAGGTGATCAGATTTTGTTTGACGGCTGGTCAGTGCGAAGGGTGAGTGGTTTAGGCCTGCGAGGACAAGAGTATCAAAACAGTGATGTTGACGACGAACGGATTTTTATGCGGGGCAGCCGAACACTAGCCATACATAATTGTGGTAAGTGGCAGAAAAAGCAGCGATCAGGAAAGAAACAATTTTCTCAGTACTGTAAAGATGTGAGAGCTTATAACAACAGTATTACTTTGGCTGAAGATGGGATTATCACCGTGATTCGACAAGTTGTCGATGACAGATATAACGCGCTGACTTTAACCAAGCTAAACTAACGTTATTGAAATTGGTTTGAATAATACAAAGTGAGAAAAAGGACTATGAAACAACTAGAAACTACACATTTTTTGCGCTTTGTTTTTGCGTTAGTCATCATGGTTTGCATGAGTGCCGGACATTCTCAGGATCTTGCTCAAGCAAAACAGCTTTGTGGTAATCTCACTGCGGCCAATAAGGCGATGGCCCAACAGGCCGGTTACGATCTTGACGCACTCTGTGGTGGAGTATCTGCAGCAAGAGCAGATAAACAAGTTGTCGAATTAGAGCCGATGGTTCCCCGAAATACAGCCTCATCAATAAGCAATAATGGCCCTTATGGTCAGCAGAAGTTTTACGATGAGCGTGATTTTTACCGAGAGCAAGACCCTTGTCTTGCAGCAAAAATTTATGCTGACCGAGACCGAGACCGAGATAGGAATGCTGGTAAAGACAATGAGGTGGAGCTGATTGAAGAAGAAGAGGTAGACTCTTTTGCGGCTATCGACTGCTTAAAGCCCTTCGGGTATGACCTCTTTGCCAGTGCGCCCACAACCTTTGCTCCTGCTACTAGTATTCCAGTATCTTCAGACTATCTGCTCGGACCCGGTGATACGCTAGATATTTTATTTTATGGGAAATCTAACAATACATTTTCTCTTGAAATCAATCGTGATGGAACTGTAGATTTCCCCGAGTTAGGGCCAGTGAGTTTATCAGGGTTAACCTATGGTGAGGCAAAGGATATGCTGCAGGCGCGTATTGCTGCTCAGGTTATTGGTACGCAAGTAAGTATCAGTATGGGCACATTGAGATCGATGCAAATTTTTGTTCTAGGAGAGGCCTTCAACCCTGGTGCGTATACTGTGTCGTCACTCTCAACTATTACGCATGCATTGGTGAGTAGTGGTGGGGTCAGCGATATAGGATCTTTGCGAAAAATTCAATTGAAACGCCATGGAAAATTAATCACCACGCTAGATCTTTATGATCTATTGCTATCTGGCGATACAAGCAGAGATTTGCGGATCCAGTCGGGTGATGTTGTGTATGTTCCTACGGTGGGCGATGCAGTGTCCATTGATGGTGAGGTTTTAAGACCGGCTATTTATGAATTAAAGGGAGGCGAATCTACTCAAGATTTAGTGCGATTGGCTGGAGGCCTGACCTCCAAGGCGTACGCGAAAATTGCTCGATTACAAAGAATTAGTACTGATGGCTTCGTTTCAGTTTTTGATGTGGACTTAACTCAAAAAAGCGATCAGTCGGTTTCACTAAGGGGTGGTGATCATCTGAGCGTTGATGCAGTCACGGATTACAAAAAGGATGTTGTCTCTCTCTTGGGCAATGTTAGACACGAGGGTGACTTTGCATGGCGTAAAGGCATGCGTATTTCTGATGTTATTGCTGAGAATAACAAACTTAATCCCGATACTGATATGAATATTGCTCTTGTAGTCCGAGAGTTAGCAAATGGTGTGGATATTAAAGTATTAAGTTTTAATCCTAGCAAGGTTATTGCGGAGGTCCAAAGTGATGAAAATTTTAGATTAATGCCTAGAGATCATATTGTTGTTCTGTCTGCCTATGGTGATCGAGTTGCAGAATTGGCTCCTTATGTTGCCAAGCTTAAGCGGCAAGCCAGGTTGGGACAATTACCTAAGGTGGTTAATGCTGACGGCACCGTGCGCTTCCCGGGGACATATCCTCTGATTGACGGAATGTCCGTGGGAGACTTGATTGAGTTGTCGGGAGGGCTTAGGGAGTCCGCGTATTCTCAATCTGCAGAGATAGCACGCATTGATATGTCAGACCCAAGCCGTGCGGAGAGTAAAATTGTTTTGTCTTCTCTCAAAAAAGGAACCTCAACTCCGCTAAAGAATTTCGATTATGTTGAGTTCCGGACCGTCCCGGGGTTTAGAGAAACTCATACGATTGCCCTTGAGGGTGAATTTGTATTTCCTGGTACCTACGCTTTTGATAAGGGTGAGACTCTAACCTCGGTTATTCAACGAGCAGGGGGATTCACCGCAGAGGCATTTATTGGTGGATCGGTATTTCTGAGAGAAGGTCTCAGAGAGCGTGAGGAGAAAGAGCTAAAGCGCCTAACAGAAAGTCTGCAAGATGAACTGCAATCTCAAAATCTAAGGGAATTAAACGCCGATCTTGATATTGATCAAGACCAGATGGCATTGCAACAAAAGGCGCTTTCAGAGCTGTCGTCTCTAGAGGCATTAGGGCGCTTGGTTATCCCCCTAAGGGCTATTGTGAACTTTTCTGCTGAAGATATTCTTTTGAGAGATAACGATCGTTTAATATTGCCTAAATTTAGCCAAGAGGTAACAGTTTTAGGCGAAGTGCGTAGGCCTATTTCTTATTTATTCGACCCTGAGCTTGATCAAGCAGGTTATATAAATCAAAGTGGTGGTCTAAAGCCCAGCGCGGATAAGCAAGGAATCTATGT
>DNBN01000296.1:0-165 GCA_003491845.1 Porticoccaceae bacterium
GCTGCAATGATCGGTACATCTGCGGCGCTGTCGATTTCTGGTATCCCTTTTAATGGTCCTATCGGTGGTGCCCGCGTAGGCTATACAGAAGAGACTGGATATTTATTGAATCCAACGTACAGTGAATTAGAAGGGTCAGCACTAGATATGGTTGTTGCTGGTACT
>DNBN01000296.1:333-26210 GCA_003491845.1 Porticoccaceae bacterium
CCAATTGGTGCTGCACGTGTTGGATTTCAAGATGGTAGTTACATCATTAACCCGACATACTCAGATCTTCAAACATCAGAACTGGATATGGTTGTTGCTGGTACTAAAGACGCTGTTTTGATGGTTGAATCTGAAGCGTCAGAATTATCAGAAGATATTATGTTAGGTGGCGTGTTGTTTGCCCACCAGGAAATGCAATCGGTCATCACTGTGATTGAGCAATTAGCTGAAGAAGCTGGAAAGCCACGATGGGACTGGCAGGGTGAACCAGAGAACACTGAGCTTAAAGAAGCTTTGAATAATTTAGTTGGTGCTGATGTTGACTCAGCTTACCAGGTGGTTGACAAGCAAGAACGAGTAGTCAGCGTTAATGCATTGCGCGACCGCGCTTATGCGGAGCTTGTGTCAGATGATGGTACGTCTGCAGAAGATGTGAAGGATGCCTTCAAGAAGCTTGAAAAGAAAGTTGTACGTGGCAGAATTATCCGTGGTGAGCCACGTATTGATGGCCGCGATACTAAAACTGTTCGTGGTATCAACGTTGAAGTCGGTATTCTGCCAAAGGTACATGGGTCCTCGCTATTTACTCGTGGTGAAACCCAGGCAGTGGTTGCTGCTACCTTGGGCTCTACTCGTGATGCTCAGATGATCGATGCTCTTGAAGGACGTAAAGACGATCCTTTCATGCTACATTATAACTTCCCTCCTTACTCCGTTGGTGAGTGTGGTCGCATCGGATTTACCAGCCGTCGTGAAGTTGGACATGGGCGTCTTGCTCGTAGAGGCATCAATGCTGTGCTGCCTAATCCAGAAGAATTCCCCTATGCCATGCGAGTGGTTTCTGAAATTACTGAGTCCAATGGCTCTAGTTCAATGGCTTCTGTATGTGGTTCAAGTTTGGCATTAATGGATGCTGGTGTTCCTCTTAAAGCGCCAGTTGCCGGCATTGCTATGGGATTGGTTAAGGAAGATGAAGGCTTTGCTGTACTAACTGATATCTTAGGTGATGAAGATCATCTTGGTGATATGGACTTTAAAGTCGCTGGAACAGCTGCAGGGATCACCGCACTGCAGATGGATATCAAGATTGAAGGTATTACTGAAGAAATTATGGAAATTGCTCTAGAGCAAGCCATGGACGCACGTCTGCATATTCTTGATGAAATGAATAAAGTCATCGACAGTGGTCGTGATGAGGTCGCAGATACCGCACCTCGTATGGGCATTATGCAGATTGACTCAGACAAAATCCGTGATGTCATCGGTAAGGGCGGGGCAACTATTCGAAGCCTTTGTGAAGATCATAACTCCACTATTGATATCACAGATGATGGTGCCGTTAAAATCTACTCAGAAGATACCGAGAGCTTAAATGCGGCAATGGATGCAATTAAGGCAATTGTTGCCGATCCTGAACCAGGCACTATTTATGATGGTAAGGTCGTTCGCATTGTTGATTTTGGTGCTTTTGTAAACTTCATGCCTGGCACTGACGGGCTTGTGCATATCTCTCAAATTGCTCAAGAGCGCGTCGCTAAGGTCACAGATTATTTGACTGAAGGCCAAGATGTTCGGGTAAAGGTTACTGAGATTGATAATCGTGGTCGCGTTAAGCTATCAATCAAAGAAGCACAGTTAGAAGAGGGTACAGTACCAGAAGCAGCGCCTGCTGAAACTACAGACACTGATAAAGAGCCTGAAGCTTAAGTTTTCAGTTGTTTGGAAAAACCCCGGTGTTAAGCTGGGGTTTTTTTTGGTTTTAATTTTATTCGATTGTTTTTAGAAGCTAAGAAGATGCAAGGCTTAGTAGCTCGGCTGCATGTGATAAGGTTTGTTTTGTCACAGTGGCGCCACCTAGCATTCTTGCAAGCTCATTAACTCTCTGGCTAGGGTCAAGACTGACCATTACTGATGCTGTTTGACCTTTTTTTGTGATTTTGCTAGCAAGATAATGATGATGGGCGTGAGCTGCCACCTGCGGTTGATGGGTGACGCTGATAACCTGACCGCGTTCGCCCAATGCTTTTAGTAGTCTTCCAACGACATCTGCTGTACTCCCACCAATACCGACATCGACCTCATCAAACACCAAGGTCGATATTTTAGAGTGGCCCCCAGCAACCACTTGGATAGCCAGGCTAACCCGAGAAAGTTCCCCACCAGATGCAATTTTACTCAGTGGTTTATGTGGTTGCCCAGCATTAGTTGTCAGTAAAAACTCCACTTTTTCAAGACCATTGGCGTGATACTGGCCTTGTTGTATAGGAGTTAATTGAATCATTAATTCTGCCCCTTCCATGGCTAGCATATGAATTTGTTGATTGATTTCACTAGCCATTTTTATGGCTGCTGCCGAACGTTTTTTGGACAACTTGTTCGCCAGCACTTCATAGTTACTCGCTAACTCATCAAGAGATTGTTGCAAAAAAGTAATATTTTCATTACCACTAACTAAGGTATTTAGCTCGTCTATTAAAGCTATGTTTTTAGCTTCAAGCTGATCTATCGAAACCCGATGTTTTCGTGCGAACTGAAAGACTGCAGCCAGCTCTTCTTCAACCATTTGCAATTTGTGAGGATCAGCCTCAAATTTATCAACATGATGTTTAATTTCCCCTACGGCTTCCTCAAGCTGTATTAAGCTACTTTTAAGTAATTCTTCAGATGCTAAAAGATGCTCTGGCTTGTGCGACATATTAGCTAAAATTGATAACGCACGATTCATATTGTCGCGAAGATTAAGGTCTTCTGCTTGTTCACAAATCGCTAATAGATTATGACTATCTTGAAGAATTTGCTCGGCGTTTGCCAGTGTACTTTGGTCACGCTCTAGCTGTTCTATGTGAGCTACTGATACGTCAATTTGTTGTAGTTCATTGACTTGAAAGCTAAGCAGATCTTTTTTTGCATCCACCTCATCTAAACGGGCAACTAAGGCATCTAGTTGCAGATGCGCCTGCTGCCAGAGGTTAAACTGGGCGGTTACCTGCGTGCTAAGCGATTGAACTCCGGCATATTCATCAAGCAATCTACGGTGGGTGTCTTTTCTGAGTAGCGATTGATGCTCATGCTGACTATGAATATCTGTTAGCATTTCGCCAAGTTCTTGAAGTTGCGACATGGTACTCGGTTGACCATTTATGTAGCCTTTGGAGCGCCCTTCGCGGGTATAAATTCGTCTTAAAAGGCAAGTGGCTCCAGTCTCAAAGTCATTCTTTAATAGCCAGTTAGTAGCGTTTTCAATACCAGTCAGATCAAAAGTTGCGGTGATTTCCGCTCGATCCTTGCCATGCCGAATGGTATCTGTATCAGCACGATCACCCAAGGCCATACCCAGTGCGTCTAAGACCAGTGATTTACCGGCTCCAGTTTCACCTGTAATTGCTGTGGTTCCCTGATTGAACTCGATTTCAAGAGATTCAACTAAGGTGTAATTGTGAATATTAATCGAAAGTAGCAACGTTTTATTACCGGCTCATTAAAAATATCTGTGGACAGGCCAATTTCCTTAGTCTGATGCTTGAAACCCAGAAGAACGACCCCATATTGACACACAGAGTAAAGGTTAAGAACCATCGACGCAATAATCTTGAGGTATGGCATAGATTAGTCGTCCCAAATAGAGGAAATGAACATGCAAGATGATGTAAATAGTAAAGAACAATCCGTCGCTGATTCAGCACATCAGAGTGCCGAGCAGCTTTCTGACAACGTTGCTGACGCGGCGAAGGTAGATGAAGAAATTATTGAAGAACTTCTTGCTGATGACCAATCAAGCGAAGTTGAGGAGCTCAAACAGAAGATTAGTGAGGCAAATGATCAGGTACTGAGAATACAGGCTGAGATGCAAAATGTGCGTCGAAGAGCCGAGCGTGATGTGGAAAATGCCCATAAGTATGCTTTGGATAAATTCACTGCAGATCTGTTGCCTGTGGTAGACAATCTTGAGCGAGCCATCGCTACTATTGATGTAACGGCAGACGCACAAAAAGATGTGGCGACCGGGTTAGAACTTACATTAAAGACATTTACGGATGTCTTATTGCGATTTAAAGTTGAAGTTGTTGACCCTGCGGGTCAGCCTTTTGATGCTGATTTACACCAAGCGGTGAGTATGGTGCCAAACCCTGATTTGGAGCCCAATACAGTGATGGATGTGTTTCAAAAGGGGTATACCCTAAATGGTCGGCTGGTGAGACCTGCGATGGTGGTTGTATCCAAAGGAAGTTAGTCAAAAAGCTCGCACATCTTTAAGAGTGCTCTTGAAACTGTGAAATTCACACCCATATAACGGGTATACCAAAAATATTAAAAAGCCTATGTAAGGTTTTAAGACAAAAGACGGAGAAATAAGTGATGGGAAAGATTATCGGAATTGATTTGGGTACAACCAACTCCTGTGTTTCGGTGCTCGAAGGTGATAAACCTAAGGTAATTGAGAATGCTGAGGGTGCGCGAACGACCCCTTCTGTGGTTGCATACGCTGATGATGGTGAAATCTTAGTTGGCCAGTCGGCGAAACGACAAGCAGTGACTAATCCAGAGAATACAGTGTATGCAGTAAAACGTCTCATTGGACGACGATTTGATGATGATGTTGTGCAAAAAGATATCAAAATGGTCCCTTATAAAATTGTCAAAGCGGACAATGGCGATGCCTGGGTAGAAATTAAGGGTGACAGCAAGGCAGCGCCACAAATTTCTGCAGAAATTCTTAAGAAAATGAAGAAGACCGCAGAAGATTATCTGGGTGAGGGGGTTAGTGAGGCTGTTATTACCGTCCCGGCTTACTTCAATGACTCACAGCGTCAGGCGACTAAAGATGCTGGTCGTATCGCTGGTTTAGATGTTAAACGTATTATTAATGAGCCCACAGCCGCAGCACTTGCCTATGGTATCGACAAAACCGCGGGAGACAGCGTTGTAGCTGTTTATGATTTGGGCGGTGGTACCTTTGATATTTCTGTTATTGAAATTGCTGATGTTGATGGCGAAAAGCAATTTGAGGTGTTGGCAACCAATGGTGATACTTTCCTTGGTGGCGAAGATTTTGATATGCGTTTAATTGAGTATTTATCTGCTGAATTTAAGCAAGACAGCGGTATTGACCTGCACAATGATCCGCTGGCGATGCAGCGCCTCAAAGAGGCTGCAGAAAAATCAAAAATTGAACTATCATCGAGCCAGCAGACGGAGGTAAATCTACCTTATATAACTGCTGACGCGACTGGTCCAAAGCACTTAGTTGTTAAATTGACACGGGCAAAACTTGAGTCTCTTGTAGAAGATTTAGTTGAGCGATCGCTAGAGCCGCTACGAATCGCCCTTAAAGATGCAGGAAAATCCACGTCAGAGATCGATGAGATTATATTGGTGGGTGGTCAAACTCGTATGCCGATGGTGCAAGACAAGGTCACCGCTTTTTTTGGTAAGGAGCCTCGTAAAGATGTTAATCCCGATGAAGCTGTTGCTGTGGGTGCTGGTCTGCAGGGCGCCGTTTTAGCTGGAGATGTCACCGATGTGCTACTTTTGGATGTCACTCCGCTAAGCTTAGGTATTGAAACAATGGGAGGTGTAGCTACTCCGGTTATTGAGAAAAACACAACGATTCCAACTAAGAAATCACAGATTTTCTCAACTGCTGATGACAACCAAACGGCAGTAACTATCCATGTAGTGCAGGGTGAACGTAAACAGGCCACACAAAATAAATCATTGGGTAGATTTGACCTAGCCGATATTCCAC
The DNA here is from genome assembly GCA_003491845.1 of Porticoccaceae bacterium. Classification (GTDB taxonomy): domain Bacteria; phylum Pseudomonadota; class Gammaproteobacteria; order Pseudomonadales; family Porticoccaceae; genus HTCC2207. The sequence goes on from DNBN01000296.1 coordinate 6,080, forward strand.
CATCACCCAGAGGAATGCCACAGATTGAGGTAACATTTGACATAGATGCAAATGGTATTTTGAATGTCGGCGCCAAAGATAAAGCCACAGGTAAAGAGCAGTCTATTATTATCAAGGCTTCTTCAGGGCTTTCTGATGATGAAATTGATGCCATGGTAAAAGATGCTGAAGCTAACGCTGCTGAAGATCAAAAATTTGAAGAGTTGGTTCAGGCGCGCAACACTGCTGATGGGCTCGCGCACGCGGCGAAGAAAACGTTGGAAGAGGCAGGTGATAAAGCCACAGATGATGAAAAGGCCTCCATTGAAGCTGGTATCAAGCAAGTAGAGGAAGCGGTTCAGGGCGATGATAAAGAAGCTATTGATCAAGCGGCTAAGGTTTTATCCGAAGCATCATCCAGTCTAGCGCAAAAAATGTACGCTGAGCAGGCGGCAGAGGGCGCTGAGCCCTCCGCAGATCAAGCTCCAGGAGATGAGGCTATGGACGCTGAATTTGAAGAAGTCAAAGACGAAGACGTTAAGGATGATACAAAGTAGTCGTTCTCTGCTAGTTAAGTAATTGTTAGTTTTAGGCGCGAAGTGATTTTTGGTTAACGTACGAAAATCACGTTCGCGCCTCTCTATTTTGGGTTCGGTCGGTAACTAAAAATAGGTTATCGATATCGCTGGGGAAAAATCAAAGCATGGCAAAACGTGATTTTTATGAAGTTCTTGGTGTTGATAGTAGCGCCTCTGCTCAAGAAGTTAAGAAGGCATTTCGTCGTATTGCGATGAAGTATCATCCGGATCGTAATCCTGATGATAAGGATGCTGATGAGAAATTTAAAGAGGCCCAGGAAGCCTACGAGATTCTCAGCGATGCAGATAAAAAGGCCGCTTATGATCGATATGGTCATGCAGGCGTTGATCAAAATGGTGGTGGTCAGGGCGGAGCAGGATTTAGTGATGTCTTTGGTGATGTTTTCGGCGACATTTTTGGTGGCGGAGGTGGCCGTGGTCGCAGTGGTCCCGCACGTGGATCTGATTTGCGATATGACTTACAGCTTGATTTGGAAGATGCAGTAAAAGGTAAGACCGTTCAAATAGATGTTCCTACTATGACTCATTGCGACTCCTGTGGTGGTTCGGGTGCGCGCAAAGGATCTTCTCCGGTGACGTGCGATACCTGTGGTGGTGTCGGGCAAGTACGTATGTCTCAGGGTTTTTTCTCAGTTCAGCAAGCTTGTCCAAAATGTCGTGGTCGTGGCAAGATAATTTCAGATCCATGCGGTATCTGTCATGGTCAAGGCGTTAGAGAGGAGCGTAAAACACTTTCGGTAAAGATTCCTGCTGGGGTTGATACAGGAGATCGAATTCGCTTATCCGGTAAGGGTGAAGCTGGTCCTCAAGGTGGTCCGGCGGGTGATCTCTATGTCGAGATGCACGTCCGAGAGCATGATATTTTTGTTCGTGATGGTAGTAACCTTCATTGTGAGGTGCCTATTAGTTTTGCTCAGGCGGCTTTAGGTGGTGAACTTGAAGTCCCAACGTTGTCGGGTAAGGTCAAGCTTAAGGTTCCTGCTGAGACCCAAAGTAGTAAATTATTTCGTCTGCGTGGAAAAGGAGTAGCGCCTGTTCGTGGTGGTGCTCAGGGAGATTTGTTGTGCAGAGTAGTCGTTGAGACTCCGATTAATTTGAGCCCCGAGCAGCGCGAGATTTTAGAAAAATTTGATAAAAGCCTAGATGGTAAGAGTAAACACTCCCCCCGTAGTAATAACTGGTTTGACGGTGTGAAGACATTTTTTGATAATCTAACAAACTAAGATTTTCTATGGTCAGGCGAGGCCTAACAAAAAACTCAGTTAGATAAGAGGATCCAATATGCTAAGTATAGCCATTACTGGTGCAGCTGGTCGAATGGGTAAAGCCCTAGCTGAGGTAATTTCTGGTACCCCAGGCGTTCGGCTATCAGCGGCCATTGAGCGGCCAGGTAGTGACTTTATTGGTAATGCTGTGGGTCAGCCCTCAGATTTAGACAAGAATGCTGTTCTGATTGTTGGTAACGTGGCGGACGTGGTGGACCTTTTTGATATTCTTATAGACTTTAGTAACCCTGAGTCGACAGTCCAAAATGCAAAAATTTGTGCCGCATATGGTAAACACATGGTAGTTGGAACTACGGGATTAAGCTCCAGTCAAATAGAGCTTGTGACGCTAGCAAGTCAGCAGAGCGCCATCTGTATGGCATCAAACTTTGCGACTGGCGTGAATCTCTGCTTCAAGCTAGCGGAAATTGCCGCCAGTGTATTAGGCGATGATGTCGATATCGAAATTAGCGAGACGCACCATAGACATAAAAAAGATGCTCCATCTGGTACGGCGCTCTCACTTGGTAAGTCCATTGCTGGCGCACTTGGGCGAGACTTTGATGACGTGGCTCAGTATGGAATACCGCGCGAGGTGTCTCAAAGAGATGACACGGCGATAGTTTTTTCTTCTCTCAGAGCAGGAGATGTAATCGGTGACCACACTGTTTTGTTTGCGGCAGAGGGTGAGCGTATCGAAATTACCCATAAAGCATCGAATCGAGCTGCGTTTGCCCGAGGCGCGGTGCGAGCGGCTAAATGGCTCAGTACCAGAGGACCCGGTATGTTTGATATGCAGGATGTTTTAAATCTAAGGTGATGTATTTCTCCGGTCTCTGATGATAATCATATTTTGATTAAAATATCTTCTACAGTCGTGGACAAAATCTAGCCTAATCACTATACTTCCCTCCTAACACCGCGGCAGTAAAAGCGGTCTCGTTCTGAGAGGTTAGAGCACAGAGAATTTTTATTTGAGCGAGATGAGACCCTATGTTTCATCTCGTTTTTCTGCAAACTGCGGAAAAGTCTGTGTTCCACATCAGAGTAAATTTTATTGAGATCCAGTGACTTACTATCATGTGGATGTCAATAAATCGAATGCTAACCATTTAGGAGGTTGTGTGAATTCCCAGAACTGCCGGGAAGCCGTACTTGCGCTTGCAGACGGAACAATTTTCAGAGGAACCGCGATTGGCGCGGATGGTCTGTCTGTTGGTGAAGTTGTTTTTAACACAGCCCTAACAGGCTACCAAGAAATTCTCACTGATCCCTCTTATGCTCGTCAAATTGTTACTCTGACGTACCCTCATATTGGTAATGTCGGTATTAATTCAGAAGATGAAGAGTCTGATAACATCTTCGCTGCTGGATTAGTAATTCGAGATCTGCCGCTTTTAGCCTCCAATTTTCGTAGTCAGAAATCCTTAGATGATTATTTGAAAGAAAAAGGTGTTCTTGGAATAGCCGATATTGATACTCGTAAGCTAACCAGGATCCTACGTCAGACAGGTGCCCAAAGTGGCTGCATTATGGCCGGCGATGTTAGTGATGACATCGCTTTGGCGGCGGCTCGAGGGTTCTTGGGTCTCAAAGGCATGGATTTGGCCAAAGAGGTCACTACCGATCACAATTACAGTTGGGCAGAACATAGTTGGACTCGAGGCTTGGGCCATGCAGCGCAGGATCAAAGTGCCGGCAAATATAAAGTGGTCGCCTATGATTATGGTGTTAAGCGCAATATTCTACGCATGTTAATTGACCGTGATTGTGAGCTCGTAGTAGTGCCAGCTAAGACATCAGCTGAAGATGTACTGGCAATGCAACCTGAGGGTGTTTTTTTATCTAATGGTCCGGGGGATCCAGAACCCTGTGATTATGCTATTGATGCTATTGAGCAGATAGTCGCAACCAATGTACCGGTGTTTGGGATTTGTTTAGGTCATCAACTGTTGGCGTTAGCATCAGGAGCAAAGACGGTAAAAATGAAATTCGGTCATCATGGAGCAAATCATCCCGTTGAAGATATCAAAAATAATGTTGTTATGATTACTAGTCAAAATCATGGGTTTGCTGTTGATGAAAATAGTTTGCCGAGTAATCTAATAGCAACCCATCGGTCTTTATTCGACGGATCCTTACAGGGAATTCAACGAACGGACAGGCCAGCATTCGGATTCCAAGGCCATCCAGAAGCAAGTCCTGGTCCGCATGATGCCGCCCCGCTTTTTAACCACTTTATTGACTTAATGGAAGCTAACCGCAAGGCGTTGGTGGAGTAAACATGCCGAAAAGAACTGACATAAAAAGTATTCTTATTCTTGGCGCAGGGCCTATTATTATTGGTCAGGCATGCGAGTTTGATTATTCAGGCGCTCAGGCGTGTAAAGCATTGAGAGAGGAGGGTTTTAGAGTTATTTTGGTTAACTCAAATCCAGCTACTATCATGACAGATCCGGCTATGGCCGATGCTACCTACATTGAGCCGGTAGAATGGAATACGGTGGCAAAAATTATTGAAGAAGAGCGACCGGACGCACTACTTCCAACCATGGGAGGGCAGACCGCGCTTAATTGTGCCTTAGATCTTTCAAAGCATGGTGTTTTAGAAAAATTTTCAGTGGAGATGATTGGTGCAAATGCTGATGCGATAGATAAAGCTGAAGACAGGGAGCGTTTTGATAAAGCGATGAAATCCATCGGGTTGAGTACGCCAAATTCCGGTATTGCTCATAGTTTTGAAGAAGCTACTCAGGTCGCAGACCGTTTTGGTTTTCCTTGCATTATAAGGCCTTCTTTCACTATGGGTGGTTCTGGTGGTGGAATTGCCTACAATCGCGAAGAATTTGAGACCATTTGTCGTCGAGGCCTAGATCTATCACCTACTAATGAATTGTTAATCGATGAATCTTTGATTGGTTGGAAAGAATTTGAGATGGAGGTGGTCAGAGATCGCAAAGACAACTGTATTATTGTCTGTGCCATTGAAAACCTTGATCCTATGGGTATACATACCGGCGATTCTATAACGGTAGCGCCAGCGCAGACTCTGACAGATAAAGAGTATCAAATAATGCGCAATGCCTCGATTAAGGTATTGCGTGAAATTGGTGTGGAGACCGGCGGATCCAATGTTCAGTTTGCAGTTAATCCTGCGAATGGACAGCTTATTGTGATTGAAATGAATCCCCGAGTTTCACGGTCATCGGCTCTAGCTTCAAAGGCCACGGGTTTCCCAATTGCAAGAATTGCAGCTAAGTTGGCGGTGGGATATACCCTTGATGAATTGCAGAATGAAATTACAGGAGGTGCAACACCAGCCTCGTTTGAACCGAGTATTGATTATGTAGTGACTAAAATTCCGCGCTTTGCTTTTGAAAAATTTAGTCAGGCTGATCAGACTCTAACGACCCAGATGAAATCAGTTGGCGAAGTGATGGCCATTGGTCGTACTTTTCAGGAGTCGATGCAAAAAGCATTGAGAGGCTTAGAGGTGGGCGTATCTGGTTTTGATCCTATTATTGATACCATCGAAGATGATTTTGCCGCTGTATTATACAATCAGCTTGCCGAAGCTGGGCCAGATAGAATTTGGTACTTGGCCGATGCATTTCGCCAAGGTATGAGTTGTGAAGAGGTCTTCGCTGTTACCAAAATTGACCCTTGGTTTCTGGTACAAATTGAGGACTTGATTAGCGAAGAGAATAAATTAAAAGATTTATCTTTATCTGATGTGGACAAGGCGCTTCTTTATCGTCTTAAGCGAAAGGGTTTTGCTGACCGTCGCCTCGGCGATATTCTTAGTTGTTCTGAGACGGAGGTGCGCGAGCGCCGATATGACTTTAATATGCACCCTGTCTACAAACGTGTTGATACCTGTGCTGCTGAGTTTTCTACAGAAACAGCTTATATGTACTCGACCTATGAAGAAGAGTGTGAGGCACAGCCAAGTAACAGAGATAAAATTTTAGTCCTCGGTGGCGGTCCGAACCGTATTGGTCAAGGAATTGAATTTGACTATTGTTGTGTTCATGCAGCCTTGGCAATGCGTGAGGATGGTTATGAGACCATAATGGTTAATTGCAATCCTGAAACAGTATCCACTGATTATGACACCTCAGATCGTCTTTTCTTTGAACCGGTTACTTTAGAAGATGTGTTGGAGATAGTTCGTCTTGAAAAACCCAAGGGGGTTATTGTTCAGTTTGGTGGACAAACACCACTCAAACTTGCTCGAGCATTGGCTGCTGAAGGTGTCCAGATTATAGGAACGACACCAGATGCTATTGATCGTGCTGAGGATCGTGAAAGATTTCAGCAGATGATTGAAAAGCTTGATTTACTGCAACCGCGCAATGCCACCGCACGAAGTGCCGATGAAGCGGTTGTTTTAGCCAAACAAATTGGTTACCCCTTGGTTGTCAGGCCATCCTATGTTCTTGGAGGGCGGGCTATGGAAATTGTGTATAAAGAAGACGAGCTGCGCCACTATATGAAGACGGCGGTTCAGGTTTCTGATGATTCTCCAGTGTTACTAGACTTTTTCTTACCTAATGCCATTGAGATGGATGTAGATGCAGTGAGTGATGGTGAGCAGGTAGTAATAGGTGGTATTATGCAGCATATTGAGCAAGCTGGAATTCATTCTGGCGACTCTGCGTGCTCATTGCCACCCTACAGCCTAAACGAGAACATTCAAGATCAGATGAGAGATATCTGTAAAAAGATGGCTCTTGAATTAGGTGTTCGCGGTCTAATGAATGTTCAGTTAGCTCTGCAAGATGAAAAAATTTATGTCATCGAAGTTAATCCTCGTGCCTCTCGCACTATTCCTTTTGTTTCTAAATGCATAGGTACATCTTTGGCTAAAATAGCGGCTCGATGTATGGTTGGGCAAACGTTACATGAGCAAGGATTTACACAAGAAATTGTGCCGCCCTATTTTAGTGTCAAAGAGGCCGTTTTCCCATTTAATAAGTTTCCTGGGATTGATCCGATTCTTGGACCAGAAATGAAATCTACCGGTGAAGTTATGGGAGTGGGCACAACCTTTGCTGAAGCCTATGGTAAAGCAGAGCTTGGAGCTAGTGATGAAATTCCCAGTAAAGGCTGCGCTTTTGTCAGTGTTAGAGAGCGCGATAAAGATCAAATTCCTGCGTTAGCAGAGAGCTTAGATGCTCTTGGTTTTGAATTAATTGCTACTAGGGGCACCGCAGCGATCATTGAAGCGTCGGGTTTCAATGTGCAGACAGTAAATAAGGTTAAGGAAGGTCGACCTCATATCGTTGATATGATAAAAAGTGATAAGATCAGTCTTATTATTAATACCACTGAGGGTCGTCAGGCTATTTCAGACTCGGCAACGATTCGGTCCAGTGCAGAGCAAAACCGCGTTTACTATACTACTACTATGGCAGGTGGAAGTGCGGTTTGTGAAGCATTGAAATTTGCCGGTGACATAAAGGTTAGAAGTCTACAGCAGTTGCACAAGGAAATTATCTAATGCAAAAAACAGCAATGACAGTGGCGGGAGAAAATGCTCTTCGTAAAGAGCTTGAACACCTTATAAAGGTAGTGCGGCCTGGTATTGTTGAAGCAATCGCTACCGCAAGGGAACACGGTGATTTGAAAGAAAATGCAGAATACCACGCTGCTCGTGAGCAACAGAGCTTCGCTGAAGGTCGTATTCAGGATATAGAGGCTAAACTATCAAATGCCCAGGTGATTGATATCTCCAATATCCCTCAGGGTGATAGGGTTATTTTCGGTTCCTTAGTTACAATCATTAATGTTGAGACCGATAAGACCACAAGCTACCGCATTGTTGGTGATGATGAAGCCGATGTAAACGCGGGAAAAATCTCTTATCAATCTCCTATTGCTCGAGCGTTAATTAGTAAAGAAATTGGTGATGTGGTCGTCGTCAAGGCACCCAGTGGAGACGTTGAGTATGAGATTGATGATGTTGTATATCAATAGCGCATACTCACAAGCTGGCATCAAGTAAGAAAGCCATTAGGGCTTTTTGGGCGTGAAGTCGATTTTCAGCTTCGTCCCAGACCACAGACACAGACTCGTCTTCTAGTAATTCTGCTGATACTTCTTCTCCGCGGTGGGCTGGTAGGCAATGCATAAATAGCGCGTTATCCTCGGCATGCTCCATCAGGTCATGATTTACTTGGTAGCGAGAAAATCTGCTTAATCGATCGTCCTGCTCGCTCTCTTGTCCCATGGATGTAAATACATCTGTAGTCACTAAATCAGCACCTGTCACCGCTGATACAGGATCTGTTGTAAGTAATACAGAGTCCCCAGCCTCCTCTAATAACGTGCTGTCGGGCTGATAGTCAGCAGGACAAGCAATGTTGAGCCTGAAATTCAGCATGATGGCAGCATTAATCCATGAGTTACACATATTATTGCCATCGCCAATCCAGGCAACTGTTTTTCCGGTTATTGAGCCACGATGTTCAACAAAGGTTTGAATATCTGCTAATAATTGACAGGGATGGTATTGGTCTGTAAGCGCATTGATAACCGGCACTGCAGAATATTTTGCGAATTGTTCAATGTTGTCATGGCCAAAGGTTCTGATCATCACTATGTCCACCATACGTGAAATTACGCGTGCTGAGTCTTGTATAGGTTCACCACGACCTAATTGAGTGTCTGTTGGCGATAGAAACAGTGAATCCCCTCCCAATTGTGCCATCCCGGCTTCAAAAGAAACTCTGGTTCGAGTAGATGATTTTTCAAAAATCATCGCCAATACCTTGCCCGCAAAAATCGGTTGTTGTGTATTCTCTCGATGTGCAGCTTTCATAGTTATAGCTGACTGGATAATACTATTTAGTTCAGCAGTGCTGAGATCTCGCAAGGTCAAAAAGTGTCTAATGCTCATTGGTTTTTCTCATGTTTAGTCGGTATCAAACTCACGAATTAGGGGGGCTAAAATATCTACAATTAGGTCCGCTTCTTCATCGGTCAGAATAAAAGGAGGCAGTAAGCGGATAACAGAGTCTGCTGTAACATTGATTATTAAGCCTTTGGCCATGGCGGCAGGGAAAAGAGTCTTACATGGTCGATCTAGCTGAATTCCAATCATACAGCCGCGCCCTCTAATATCTAAAACATGACTTGTAGAAGACAATTCTTTTTTCAGATTATCAATGATTCGCTGGCCCACGATCGAGGCTCTGCTGAGCAACCGTTGCTGATCAATAGCCTCAATGGTTGCCAATGCCGCCGCACAGGCCAGGGGATTTCCACCAAAAGTAGACCCATGGTTGCCCGGTTGCATTAACTCAGTTGCCATACCTGCCACAAGGCAGGCACCTATAGGTACCCCATTAGCAAGCCCCTTAGATGTAGTTACAACATCGGGGATGATTTTGCTGTGCTGATAACAGAAATATTCTCCAGTGCGCCCATTACCTGTTTGCACCTCATCCAGCATCATTAGCCAATGATGCTTATTGCAAAATTCTCGAAGTTTAAGAAGGTAGTTTTCAGCTGGAACTCTGACACCACCTTCACCCTGAATTGGTTCCACAAAAATTGCACATATGTTCGGATTATTTGCAGCGATTTTTTCCAAGGTTAGTATGTTATCAAAGGGCGCTCTAATAAATCCCGTCACAAGAGGTTCGAAGCCAGCTTGTACTCGGCGTCCTCCTGATGCGCTTAATGTTGCTAAGGTTCGACCATGAAATGCATTATCCATGACCAGGATAGAGGGAAGTTTAATACCTTTTTGGCGACCAAAAAGTCGTGCAGTCTTAATAGCTGCCTCATTTGCCTCAGCCCCAGAATTGCCAAAAAATACCTTTTTCATACCAGATAATTGACACAGTTTTTCCGCCAAAGTGTCTTGATTAGGTATGCCAAAGAAGTTTGAGCAATGGATAAGCTTTTCTGACTGGCTAGCAAGCGCTTTACTTACCTCTGGGTGAGAGTGTCCAAGTCCGCATACGGCGATACCAGAAAGGGCATCTAGGTACTTATTTCCATTGTTGTCCCATAGCCATGCTCCTTGGCCATTAATCATAGTGGCAGCTCGTTGGCCGTATGTATTTATTAATGATGAAGTAGTCATTCTTATATCCAAGGCGATATCAAGGCTAGTGCCGTTATGGCTGAAATAGAAAAGGGCAGCTCAGCTGCCCTTTTCTATTTATGACTAAATCATAGCTTGGTTTTGTGGTGTGGGCAAGGTGGTTAATTATGATTATTGGGTACCTATGGCAATCTATCTGCTCAACCTAAGTACCTGTAGGTTATGTTTTAACCAAAATATATTTATAGATATGTGTTACCTCAAGCCCAAAGGGTTTAAAATAGCGTAACAAAGACATTACTTAAATAGGCAAAAACACCATGGATATAATGGAAACAATTCGCGAACAGGTCGAAACTAATGCGGTACTACTTTATATGAAAGGCTCTCCCAACCAACCGCAGTGTGGTTTTTCGTCACAAACCGTGCAGGCGCTGATGGCTTGCGGCCAGCGATTTGCTTATGTTGATATCCTGTCTAATCCTGATATTCGTAGTAACCTTCCAGCCTATGGCAATTGGCCAACATTTCCACAATTATGGGTTTCAGGTGAGTTAATTGGTGGTTGTGATATTGTTACTGAAATGCAAGAAAAAGGAGAACTCAAGGCGTTAATTGATGAGGCTCTTGCAGATAATACTTAATGTTACAAGTACGATATAGGTTTTAATTTACAATTCTGTTGCGATAATGCCATGAGCTTTCCTTGATTTCGAGGAAAACTCATGGCACGGAAATACGAATATAGTCTCACATCCTTTTATTTCATATTAATTCTATTGCGAATGATAATAATTCTTATTATTGTTGATTTTGATAATAAGATTGATTATCATTACGATGCTCTATGAGATTTGATTGTCTGAATTTACCAAAGCGTACAATCTTTCTCGTTTAAATGAAGCCAATTAGCAACTTTGAACATTGCCTTAGTAAAGCATCTCAGTTTGCTAAAATCTGATTTATAAAGGAAAAGTTATGATTACTAACCCAGTGTTTTCTAAATTACTTATTGCGGTTCTGCTTGCAAGTCTAGTAGGCTGTGGCAGCGGTACTAGCACTCCTCCAGATGCCGATGGTGATGGAGTTGAAGATTCGCTAGATGCCTTCCCAAATGACCCAAATGAAACCGCCGACAGCGATAACGATGGTGTTGGTGATAATGCTGATTTATTCCCTAACGATGCCACTGAAACTGTCGATGCCGATAGTGACGGTGTTGGCGATAATGGTGATAATTGTCCGGCGGTTGAAAATGCCGATCAACTTGATACTGATGCTGATGGAGCGGGCGATATTTGTGATGATGACATGGATGGTGACTCAGTATTAAATGATGATGACAATTGCCCACTGATCGCAAACACAGATCAAGCTGATGCAGATGTAAATGGCTCTGGTGATGCTTGTGATGCAATGCCAACAACCTATACCTATGACAATGCTGTCTTTACCGGATCAGATTCGTCGGTCAGCTACACTGGACAGACAGCGCGTCAAGTACTTATTGGTGACATGGCTTATTACATGGCCAGTGTTTTGGTGGATGATACAGCGACCACGGCAGCTGAAAAAGAAACAGATATGAAATTTTTTGTTTATGGCGCTGATGCAGATGTGACTTCTACACTAATTAGCACATGGATAAAAGATGCTGGAAATGTGTCTCTCAAAGCGTCTGATACCTACGGCGCTATCTCTAACGGGAAAAACTTACACAAGAAAATTGCCGGTGGTTGTGGTGATGGTTGTGGAGAAGAGTCTAAGCTTATTGATGGTGAGTTCTTCGGATGGAGCCATGGAATCGTGCCAGCTAAGCCACTTGATCTTGTGGATCATTGGATTGCCGAGCAAGCGGACCTGGCCTCTGATGGTGTTGCTGTTCAGGTGACCGATGTAACCGGTTCGACTTCCTCAGCCAACGTAAATACCGATGCTCATGGTCGTAATTATCGACAACTTATGCAGAAGTTTTTGATGGGAGCAGTATCTTTTTCCCAAGGCACCAATGACTACTTCAAGACTAACTTTGTTGGAGCTAACTCTGATGGCGTCAATTATGTAGCCGCGCAGGACGGTACCAAAAACTATACCTATGCAGAGCACAAATTTGATGAGGGCTTTGGCTACTATGGTGCTGCGAGAGATGCGCTGGACTATACCGATCTTGAAGCTAGGGCCAAGAGTGGTCGTGATGAATGGAAGAACGGTTATCATGATACCGATGGTGACGGAATGATCGATGTTCGCAGTGAGTACCACTTTGGTCACTCACAGAATTGCGCCAAGCGTGATGTAGGGTCTGCATCTGGCCCAAATCCTACCGACTTCACCACTGAGGTTATGACCGCCATATTGGCTGCTCGACAGATTATTAGTAATGCAGCGAACAAGGCAAACCCTGAGTTGACTGAGACTGAAAACACCAAGTTGCAAGAGCATATCAAAGTCGCTTCTGTTGCTTGGGAAAAGTGCATCGCTGCCACTGCGCTCCACTATGTAAACGATGTTATTGCTGACGTCAGTGAATATAGTAATGGTGCTCCAGCAAGCTTGAGTAATTTTGAAACTGTGGCTAAGCACTGGTCAGAACTCAAGGGTTTTGCGCTTAGTTTACAGTTCAGTCCCGTATCCCCTTTCCGAGATGAATCAGTATCTACGGTTGATCTTGATGATTTGAAAATGGTCATTGAGTTGATCGGTGATGCTCCTGTTCTTGCAGATGGCAGCCAGAATGGTATTGCTGCTAGTGGAGCGGCAGAAGATGCAGTATATGCATACATAGGTAAGCTTACTGAGGCGCGTGCAATACTTCAGAATGCCTATGGTTTCTCCGATGCGAACACACTTGCGTGGTAAATTGTGATTATATGGGTTCTTGTGAGTGATCTGAGAGCCTATAACAAAAGTAATAATATGACTCACATAAAGGTGGGTTGTTCTGGGCTAACTTCGGTTGGCCCTTACTTGTTTAAAGGTATTTAAAAATGAATCGACTGCAATCAGTGTTTCCTCTTTTCCTTCTTGTATTTTTGACCGCTTGTGGTGGTGGCGGTGGGAGTTCAGCGCCTGAAAATCCAGTTCAACCTCCTGCAGATACCACTGCACCAGTCATTACCCTTAATGGTGACAACCCCCAGGAAGTCGAGTTTAATGGGGAATATGTTGAGGCCGGTGCATCAACGGACACTGGGGAGACGGTGGTAATTGATTCCAGTGCAGTGAACACGTCTACTGTTGGCAGTTACGAGGTGACCTACAATGCCAGTGATGCCGCGGGTAACCAAGCGGTTGAGCGAACTAGAACAGTCAACGTTGCTGATAATGGCTCAGGTGACGTCACTGCGCCGGTGATCACGCTGAATGGCGATAATCCACAGACGGTTGAACTTAACAGTATTTATTCAGAAGCAGGTGCTACTACTGAGACCGGAGAACAGGTTGAGATCGATAGCTCTGCGGTTGATACGTCAGTGGTTGGATCTTACGAGGTGATTTATACAGCCACTGATGCGGCCGGTAATACTGCCACACCAGTGGTACGCACTGTCAACGTTGTTGATTCTTCAGCCATCGCTACCAAGTTGTCGGTTTTAACGTCGATTGTCGACCAAATTATCATTCCTAACTACAAAGCTTTAGCTGATGAAACCGCCGATTTTTCTGCCTCTGATGGACCCATGGCGGCATATTGTGACGCATTAGAAACTGATATTGAGACCATAGCATTGGCAGATGCTCGAGACGCATGGAAGTCTGTCATGCACGCGCTGCAGAAAACAGAACTACATATTATTGGGCCTGCTGCAAAGAATAACTCGTCCTTGAGAAATCGAGTCTATTTTTATCAAGAAAAAGACAATTCGGTTGATACCCTGTCCACTTGCGCCACAGATGCGGCTGTGGTTAATGCGAATTCCCAATCGGATTTTCAAGTATCTGCGACACCAAACAACCAGAGAAGCTTGAGTGCAATTGAGTACCTACTATTCAATACTAATCTAGATCATACCTGCTCTTCAAATGTTCCAGCGGTGGCTGATTGGAATGCGCTGTCTGATGTAGAAAGAAAATCTCAGCGTTGTGTGCTCAGTGCGCTTATCGCTGAGGATGTTGCCGTCAATGCTGAACAGATCCATTCTGATTGGGGGCCATATCGCGACAGCTTTGTAAATCCAGATGAAATCGGTACCACTTTTGAACTGATGACAGATGGGCTGTTTTACTTTGAAAAGCATACTAAATCTGCCAAGCTCAACGGCCCTTTAGGGAATGATGTGGTCTGCCCAGACGATCAGTTGACCTGTCCTGATTATATAGAGTCTCCTTACAGTGAGATGTCGCTGGAGCATATCAAGGTGAATACAGAGCAGTTTATGGAAATTTTCTCCAGTGGCCTCGATGAACTCGCCGATGAGATTGCACCGGGATCCTGGTCCAACACCTTCAAAGGGCTGATTAACGACGTTATCGATAAGATCAATACGATTCAAGCGTCAAATCCTAATGATTCTCTGAGTGACCAGGTGGCCAGTATCACATCGACTGATGATAGGGCAGCTTGTGATAGTGCTTATGGAAGTCCAGATACTGAGTCTGAGTTACCGATGTGTAGTCTAGGTGGTTTGGTGAAGAGAGTCACCGACGATTTAAAAATTGATTTTGTTATCTATCTCGGCGTACGTTTGCCCGATAGTGCTGGAGGAGACAACGATTAAAACCTTTCAAAATACACTTGTATATTTGTTTTTTGTGCTCACATCGGTCAGCGCAACGTCGAACGTCCCTGACCCAGTCATCAAAGAGGTATTGATTATTGGTACCAAAGAGGAAAAACAACGCCTGCCAGGATCCGGTATTCAGATTAGTGCAGAGGACTTAAGCAAGCAGAGTTACAGCGACTTAAACCAGATTGTTAGTTCGGTGCCTGGTGTTTACGTGCGAGAAGAAGATGGTTATGGCCTGCGTCCCAATATTGGCATAAGAGGTGCTACATCAGATCGTAGTCAAAAAATTACCCTGATGGAAGATGGTGTTCTGATTGCCCCGGCTCCATATACCGCACCGGCTGCTTACTATATAACCAATGCATCGCGGCTATATGCTTTGGAAGTTCTAAAAGGGCCCTCTGCTATTCAATCAGGACCGCACACTGTGGGTGGCGCTATTAACTTAGTGACCAGGCCTGTTCCCAAGGAGGATTTTAATGAAGTAGATCTTACCTTCGGGTCTGATGGCTATCAAAAGATCGCCGCAACTTCAGCCTATGTAGGCGATAATATTGGTGTTCTTTTAGAAGGACTTAGGTACGGCAGTGACGGATTTAAACAACTTGACGGCGGCGGAAACTCCGGTTTTACACGCAATGATGTCAACATTAAAACACAATGGACACCAGAAACTGACTTGTTACAAACCCTAACGATAAAGTTGGGATTTGCTGATGAGGATGCCAATGAAACCTATTTGGGTCTTACCGATGATGATTTTTTGGTGGCACCAGAAAGACGTTATGCTAGTTCTCAACTGGATCGTTTTCAGTCACAACATCGCCAGCTTCATGTAAGTCACCTACTTTATTTGAAAGATGATTTAGAGCTTAGTACAAAACTATATCGTAATGAGTACCATCGATCTTGGAATAAAATTGGTGGCTTTATAGATGGCCCAAAGCTGCAGGATGTGTTGAGTGAACCTCTCGCCTACACAAGCGCCTACAGAGTTCTGCAAGGATTACAGGATTCAGTTGTGGGTGATTTCACAGATCTTACTATTGACGTTACCGACAATGACCGCGAGTACAGTTCTCAAGGGATTCAATTTGATATCACAAAAAATGCAGATCTTTTTGGCTTTCAGCATAGTGTAAAGTTAGGCCTTCGTTATCATCAGGATGATGTACGACGCCGGCATCAGACCCGTAGTTATCTAATGCGCGCTCAAAACTTGGTGTCTGATGGTATAGCTCGACCTTTGAAAACTAATAATTATGCTCAAACGGATGCCTTTGCTGTTTGGCTTTCGAATGACATTTCTTGGTCCAGCTGGACGCTCAATGTTGGGGTCCGTCATGAAGACATAAGCGGGAGCGTAGATGATAAATTAGCTGGTACATTGCTAGAGAATACTCAATCAATTACTGCGCCAGGGCTGGGGTTACATAAGCAGTTGACAGAGAGTCTTGGTTTTTTAGCTGGCATTTACGTAGGTTTTTCTCCGTCTGGGCCAGGAAAGTCTGGCGCAGAATCTGAAGAAAGTGTGAATGTTGAGTACGGGTTTCGTTATTTAGCCGATGATTTCTCTGGTGAGCTAATTGCATTTAAGAGTGATTATGATAATTTACTGGGACGGTGCAGAGCATCTGACTTTGATTGTCAGGTTGGACAAGAGTTTAGTGGCGGAAACGCTGAAGTGAGTGGCGTTGAGTTGACTGCTCAGGGTCAATACGAATTGAACGATGTGTTTTTATTAACTTCTCAACTCAACTACACCTATTCAGAGTCTGAATTTAAGAGCACTTTTTTCTCGCAGTTCTCCCAATGGGGTCTTGTTAGTAAAGGTGATGAATTACCTTATATTCCAAAGCATACGAGCTCTTTGAAATTCGGCATGGAGAGCGATCAGTGGGGGCTTGATATAGCGGTCAAATATCAACATGGAATGCGCGAAACCCCTGGTTCATCGGTTTCTGGGGAGGGACTACATACTGATAAACTCACCACTATTGATGTTTCTGCGGTCTGGTTTACCAACAAAGACATTGATATAAAATTATTAGTGAGAAATATAACTGATGAGTCTGCAATTGTGTCTCATCGACCTTATGGTGCAAGACCGAACCTCCCGCGGACATTGTTAGCGCAAGTGAAGCTTCGGTTTTAGGGTCTAGGAGAAGATTCTGTTTGAGCTACTAATAACCCCAGCTGAAAAATTCATAGATCCTTCTGAAAGGGTCTATTGGGGATATATGCTAAGCGCGTTGGTTATAGCTTCTTTGGTTGTAACTCGTCAAGAACGGCACTTCAATCCGTTGGATCAGCTGCGCCGGTTGTTTAATCCAGCTTACTGGTTGTCTAGATCAAGTCTCTACGATGTATTTCTATTGATTTTCAACACAGTAATGCGATTGACATTAATCGTTCCATACTTAGGTTCTCATTTGGCCGTTACTGTTTTGGTTGGTGGATTTTTGCAGGAGCATGTAGGGGACGCGCCTGACCTACATTTGGGATGGTTGTGGATTGCACTAATTTTTAGTGTTTCCTTCTTGATCTTAGATGATCTAAGTCGATTCTTGTTGCACTTCTGTATGCATCGTTTTGACATTCTGTGGTATTTTCATAAAACGCACCATAGTGCTACGGTCTTGACCCCCTTAACTATTTTTAGAGTACATCCGGTAGAGCATTTTTTATATTTTAGTCGACGATTAGTGGTTTTCGGATTTGTCACGGGGATATTTATTTGGTTGTTCTCAAATCGACTTTCTGGATTACAAATTTTAGGAGTTGACATGTTTGGGGTGTTGTTCAATTTTGCGGCAGCAAATCTACGTCACTCACACATCTGGATTTCATTCGGCCGTCTAGAAAGAATTTTTATAAGCCCCGCACAACACCAAATCCACCATAGTGTGGGCAGCAGCCACGTGAATCTTGGTAGTATATTCTCGTTCTGGGACGGTTTTCTGGGCACTAGAATGTATTCAGGTAAGAAGCGAGACCTAGAGTTCGGCCTAGGTGTTGAAAAGGATCCAAAACAAGACCAATCTAGCAACACCAGTGTCACACGTTCCAACGCTTTAACTTAGTTAGCGAGAATAAGATCAGGAGGGGTTATGCCTACTCTTCCATGGACGTCTAATATCTTCTCTTATAATATTAAAATGGCCTGTTTTTCTATCCTCTAAGTAGTGATCAAGTGCAACTTCGACCATGGGAAATGCCAGTTGAGACCATGGAATTTCCGCTTCATCAAATAAGGCTACCTCAGAGGATTCTGAAGTAGGCCCATACTCTGGTGTCTCTAGTTCAGCCCGATAAAACATGTAAACTTGATTGATTTGTGGAATATCAAATATTGCATAAAGCGCTGGGTTAATGACCTTGGCCAGTGATTCTTCAAAGCATTCTCTTAATGCTCCCTCTAGAGTAGACTCACCATTCTCTAAAAATCCTGCGGGCAGTGTCCAGTAGCCCTCTCGTGGTTGGATCGATCGTTTACACAGCATGATTTTATTATTGTATGTGGGCAATATTCCGGCGATAACGCGAGGATTTTGATAGTGGATTTCACCACATTTATCACACACATAGCGTAACCGGTTGTCTCCGATGGGAATCTTTTGGGTAATCGAATTACCGCAACTAGAACAAAATTTCATTAAATACTCAGTAAATAGGTTTGACTGCGTATAATGCACAAATGCTGACGACTATTGCAAATCACTTTGTGAAATTTCCACTTAAAAAGACTCTACCTGTCGAAGGTCATATGACATCGGCTGCAGTTTTGGTCGTTCTTTGGGGTTCAAACGATGATCCCAAGGTAATTCTTACTCAAAGGTCTGAACATCTTAAATCTCATGCTGGAGAAGTAGCATTTCCTGGCGGTAAATGGGACCCTGAAGATACTGACCTATTGCAAACTGCGCTGAGAGAAACATTTGAAGAAATAGGACTGTCCTCTTCTGCGATAAGACCGATTGCAATGCTGCCCTCTGGGTCGCCACGATTACGCGATATTCAGGTAACACCTTTTGTTGCAATTGCCGATAATAAGCTATTCCTAAAGGCTCAAGAAGACGAGATTGCCGCTATTTTCCATACTCCTCTTAAGGCTTTTATGGATGTTAATTCATATGAATATCATGAGATGAAAGTAGGTAGCGAGTTTGGCGGGGGAATGGTACGCTTTCCATTTCTAATGTTTGAGGGATATAAAATTTGGGGTTTTACATTAAAAGTAATCGTTGATTTGTTGAATTCGACATTGAATGCAGGTATCGACTTAGAGTATCCCTGGGCGGTTAATAAACAAGACTTAGAATAAAGGCGTGTAAAATGATTTATCGAATAGGCAAGGATACTCCACAAATTCATGATAGTGTTTTTGTGGCTAAGAGTGCTGATGTAATGGGAAAAGTGATTCTTAAAGAGCATTCTAGTGTTTGGTTTAATGCGGTAATCCGAGGCGATTGCGATCTTATTGAAGTTGGAAAACGTAGCAATGTCCAAGATGGCGCCGTACTGCATGCAGATCCTGGTCAGCCGTTGAAGATTGGGGAGGATGTGACCATTGGACATCAAGCTATGGTTCATGGGCGAGAGATCGGAGATCGCACGCTAATTGGTATTCAAGCAGTGGTTTTAGATGGAGCGGTCGTCGGTAGTGATTGTCTCATCGCTGCTAATGCACTGGTGAAAGCTGGGGCGATCATTCCAGATGGCTCTATGGTAGTGGGTTCACCAGGAAAGATTATTCGTCAGACCGATGAAAATATGCGTGCTTTCTTTTCGGCAGGTGCGGCAATGTACGTCAAAAAAGCAGCTACCATGACTACTGATTTAGAGGAAGTTGAGCGTTGAGCGCAGAGGATAGAGAAATATCGCCCTGCGTGGCAATTTGTCATCTTAATGAGGACGATATGTGTACCGGTTGTTACAGGATGAGTAGTGAAATCACTGATTGGCGTTTTTTACCGATGGAAAAAAAACGTCAAGTACTGAGTCTTTGTGATGAGCGACGAGAACTACTTGCTTAATTGTAGCTTTCTCAATCCTCGGAAAATTTAATTGGCTTTATGCAGGTCACAGAGACCTTTTTTACCATAGTGTCGGATATTTCCTCGGTTTCAAATCGATAACTATCTAAGACAAAGCTGACATTTCCATCAGGGATGCTTTCGATATGTTCAAAAACTAAACCGTTGAGAGTTTTTGGTCCATTTGTGGGTAGGTCCCACCCTGTAGCTTTATTGATCTCTCTAATAGTCGCGGTACCATCAATGGTATAGCTGCCATCAGTTGTGCGGGTGATTTCGTCATCGTCATCTGCAGTGTTTGTCGTAAAGTCACCTACAATTTCTTCTAGTATATCCTCAAGTGTTACCAGACCTTGCACCTCACCATACTCGTCAACAACAATAGCAAAACGTTTCTTGGTTTTTTTAAAATTCAAGAGTTGATTTGTCAGCGTCGTACTCTCGGGAATAAAGTAGGGATCTTCTGCAA